>JBEIQK010000991.1:0-2105 GCA_040376505.1 Alphaproteobacteria bacterium
AGGCCGGCAGGCTGGCCGCCACCTCTGTCCACAGCCGATCGTCCTCCCACAGCTCGGGCTCGGCGAGGCGGGCCAGGGCCGCGTCGAAGGCGCGCCGGTCGATGCCCTCGCCCTGGATGCGCAGCAGGTAGTTGTCGGGGATGATCTTCCAGTCGCCGCCCACCGCGAGCAGCGCGTGGCGCAGGGTGCCGTTGATCCGTCCACCGGCGAAGGTCCACCAGCGCAGCTCTCCCTCATCCGCCTCCACGCCGCCCACCCCCGGTTCGAGCAGGCCCTCCATGGCCTCCCGCTTCGCCGCGAGGCGCTGCCTTGCGCTGGCGTGCAGGTAGGGCCGCTCGGCGCCGTCGGTGAGGGCGCGCAGGGCCGCCTGACAGACCTCCAGCCCCAGAAATTGCGGCAGGAAGCCCCCCCAGGTGGGCATCCGCCCCCGTGGCGCCGGCTCCACCCATATGGCGCGGTTGCCATGATCCAGTCGCTGAACCACCCAGGCCCGGCCCCCCAGCAAGAAGCAGCTTACGTCCTCCACCATGCCGTCGACGAAGGCCTGGCTGAGCGTGCCGATGGGCGCCGCCCCCTTGTCCATCACTGTGTAGGATTGGGGGCTGCAAAAGACCGCGAAGAGCTCCATGAAATTGCGGCGACCAAAGCGCCGCTCGGCCTTGGGGCCCAGGAGCAGGCGCCCCGTCGCCAGCACCAGCGAGCCATCCCGCAGCATCCAGGCGATGAGGCGGTCGAACTCCGCCCGGTGGATGCCCTTGAGATCGGGCACCGAAGACAGATGGCCCCAGGCCGCTTCGGCCGGCACGCCCCCCTCGGCCAGCGCCATCGCCAGGAGCTGGTGAACCAGCACCGGCCAGCAGCGGGTAGACAGCACCACCGGCTCCACCCAACCCGCCCGGGCGAGGTCGATCAGCGACACCGCCTGGAGCACCGCCTCGTCGCTCGCGCACAAAAAGGTGGTGTTGGCCGACTGACCCGCCCGCCGCCCCGTGCGCCCCATCCGCTGCAGGAAGGAGCTCACCGTGGCCGGCGCGTCGATCTGCAAGACCCGGTCGAGATCGCCCACGTCGATGCCCAGCTCCAGCGTGGAGGTGGCCACGATGACGGCGTCGGCGCCGTGGTGAAAGCGCTCCTCGGCCTGGGCCCGCTCCTCTTTGCTAACGGCGCTGTGGTGAACAAAGACATCGGTGCCCAGTCGCCGCATCTGGGCCGCCACCGCCTCGGTGGTCGACCGCGACTGACAGAAGAGCAGGCTCTTTCCCCCTTTGGCGAGGCGGGCCGCGTCTTCGGCGAGGACATCGACGTTGTCGCGGTGCACCACCAGAAGCTGGCGCCGCCCCGGCGTCTTCGGCGGATCGACCACCCGCGACGGCCGCCGGGAGGAGCCTTGCAGCCAGCCGAGCAGGGCCGCCGGGTTCCCCACCGTCGCCGACAGACCCACCCGCTGGAGGTCGGCCCCAGCGAGGCGGGCGAGGCGCTCGATCACGCTCATCAGGTGGGCCCCCCGGTCGGTGCCGCCCAGCGCATGGACCTCGTCAATCACCACCACCCGCAGGCCGCCAAAGAGCTTCGCCGCGTCGACCCGCTCGGAGACCAGCATCACCTCGATGGACTCGGGCGTGGTCATCAGCAACTCGGTGGGCTCGCGCAAAAACTGCCGGCGGGCCGGCGCCCCCACGTCGCCGTGCCAGACCATGCGCCGCAGCCCCACCATCTCGGTGTAGCGGCCCAGTCGCTCGGCCTGGTTGTTGAGCAGGGCCTTGATCGGCGCGATGTAGATCGCCGCTAAACCAGTCGGCGGGTCTGTCACCAGGGCCGACAGGATGGGAAAGAAGGCCGCCTCGGTCTTTCCGCCCGCCGTCGGCGCCAGCACCACCGCGTTGTCGCCGTCGAGCAGCGCAGCGCCGGCCTCCTCCTGCACCGGCCGCAGGCGGGTCCAGCCCAGGTTGGCCACGATGGCCTGCTGCAGGCGCGGCGCGAAGCGCGAAAAGGTGCTCACCACACGTCCTCGGCCGGCACGAGGCCGCCTTCGTCGTCTCCCGCCTCGGCCGGCGCCGCCCCCGACCGGGCCGCCTGCTCCTCGAGGCCCAGGCCTTCGCTGGCCG
>JBEIQK010000614.1:0-4084 GCA_040376505.1 Alphaproteobacteria bacterium
GGACGTCGCCACCCCGTTCCATGCGGGGACAATGTCATGATGCGCCCGGTTTCCAACCGCCCGTTTCCAGATAGGGAAATCGGGGTGGGACCCGCTATTTCGAACGGGAACTCATCACCCCTCCCACGACAGGACGTTGAGCCCGATCACATGACGGAAATGGGCGTCCGTCGTGGCCAACGGTAGACCAAACTGAAGTGCCGTGGCGGCGATCCAAATGTCGTTTTGAGGGATGGGTGTGCCCGATTTGGCGAGTTGGGCCGAGATCCGTCCGTAGATCAGGGGTGTGGATTCGTCTGGCCCCAAAACCTCAACCGCCTCAAGGAAGCGCCCGATCTGCTGCAAATGCTTCTCGGGGTGTGAAGATCGGTAAGCGCCAGCGTAGAGTTCGGCCAACGCCACCTGTGGCAGGTATATCTCCTCGAATGAGTCCAGCCTTCCCGCCCATGCGTTGGAGTCGCGGAAATGGCGAACATCAATGCAGGTATCCAACAGGATGCTTTTACCAGGTGTCGCCATCGATCCGGTCGGCTTCCTCCTTCACAGCACGTTCGAAGTCTTCGCCATCCTCGCCCGACATGCAGCCAGCCGTGGCGAGCAAGGCAGTCCGGCGCTGTTCGTGGCTCCTGGGGTGCAGGCGACTCAGGTAATGAGCGACCTCCACCAACTTGGGCTCCGGCAGATTGCGCAGGTCACGCACGATGGAATCAAACAGCGTCATCGTAGCGTGACTCTAGTGCCGCAATGAGGAGATGGCGAGTCAGGATTCAGCCCCTCAATCCGCCACCCGCTCCAACGCCTCCGGCGTACTTTCCACAGCCTCCTTACGTCGTCTGCTACCCTCTGGGAACTGGCAACTGGGAACCGGAAACTCCCCCGCCCCACGCATACCCGACCCCATGCACCGTCCGGATCCGTCCACTGGCCTCCGGACCCAGCTTGGCCCGCAGGCTCGCGAGGTGTGTGTCCACGGTCCGCGTGGTCGGAAACGCCGTCTCCACCGTGAAGCACCGCGCCTACGAAGGCCGCAGCGTGCTGGTCTGCCGCCCGGTGCAGCCCGACGGGCATAGCCCCTGCGGGCCCGAATTCCTGTCGGTCGACAGCGTGCAGGCCGGCCCCGGCGACCTCGTGCTGGTCGCCCGGGAGGGCAACACCGCCCGCCAGATCCTGGGCACCGAGGCCGACCCCCTGCACTCGGTGATCCTCGGCATCGTCGATGAGGTCACCGATCTGAGCCGCGGCCTGCGGGGGGCCTTGTGAGCCCTACCTCCGAAGAGGCGCTCCGGCGCGAGATCGTCGCCACGTCTCGCGCGATGTTTGCCCGGGGTTGGGTGGCCAACCACGACGGCAACCTCAGCGCCCGCCTCGGCGACGGCCGCCTGCTGGCCACCCCTACCGCCGTCAGCAAGGGCGACGTCGAGCCGGAGTGGCTGATCACCCTCGACGCCGCGGGCGCCGTGGTCTCCGGCACGCGCAAGCCCTTTGGCGAGCTCTCCCTGCACCGCGCCGCCTACGCCGCTCGCCCCGACATCGGCGTGGTCCTGCACGCCCACCCGCCCCACGCCACGGCCTTCGCGGTCAGCGGCGCGCCCCTGCCGCACCCCTTCATCGCCGAGGCGGTGGTGAGCCTGGGGCCCAGCCTGCCGGTGGTGCCCTACCGGCGGCCGGGCCACGAAGCGACGGCCGCAGAGTTGGGGGCTGCCCTCGGTCAGGCCGATGTGGTGCTCCTCGCCGGCCATGGCGTGCTCAGCGTCGGCGGCAGCTTCGAGCAGGCCCTCTTGCGCCTGGAGCTCGTCGAGCACCTCGCCCGCATCGCGCTGCTCGCCGCCCCCTCGGCGGCCCCCGGCGCCTGCCCGAGGACGACATCGCCGCCCTCTCCGCCAAGGGCCGCCCCGCCTCGGTTCCCGACTGGAGCCCCCTCGGCCAGGAGGCCGCCGCGCCCAAGACCAGCGGCTGGAGCCCGCCGCCCCCCTCCCGCAGCGAAGGTCGCCCCGATGTGCGCGCCCTCGTCGCCGAGACCCTGCGCCGCGTGCGCTGAAGGAGCCCCGATGAGCAGCGTTCGCGAGCGTCGCAAGGGACTGGGCTGGAGCCGCGCCGAGCTGGCGGGCCGCGCCGCCCTCGATCCACGCATCATTCAGCTCGTCGAGCTCGACCAGTGGTCCGAGGACGACGCCCTGTGGCGGATCAACGAGGTGCTCTCCCGCGCCGAGGCCGGCGAGCCGGAGGTGCAGCTCGCGCCGGTGGTCGCGCCACAGGGTTGATCCTCGGCGCCCAAGCCTGTCGGCAGCGCGGTAGGGGAGGAGAGGCGGCACCATGACCACACCTCAGCGACCCGGCAACCCGGCGGACGAGCGCCGTAGCCGAACCTACCGCATCCTGGAGCCCATCGGCGCGGGCGGCTTCGGCACCGTCTACCGCGCCGAGCTGCTCGGCCAGGGCGGCTTCTCCAAGCAGGTGGCCATCAAGGTTTTAAAGACCGACGTGGAGGGCGGCGAGGAGATCGCCCGGCGCTTTCGCGACGAGGCGCGCATCCTCGGCATGGTGCGCCACCGCAGCGTTGTGCAGGTCGACGGCCTCATCATGGTGGGCAACCGTTGGGGCCTCGTGATGGAGTACATCGACGGGGCCGATCTCTCCGAGGTGCTGCTCCACCGCGGCGCCGTCCCCATCGGGCCCGCCATCGAGATCATTGGCGAGGCCGCCGCCGCGCTGGACGCCGCCGCCAACACCCGCGGCCCCGACGGCAAGCCGCTGGAGCTGCTGCACCGCGACATCAAGCCCGGCAACCTGCGCCTCACCGCCCAGGGTGAGGTCAAGGTGTTGGACTTCGGCGTGGCCCGCGCTCGCTTTGACAGCCGCGAGGCCGAGACCCGCTCCTTGATGTTTGGCTCGATGGGCTACATGGCGCCCGAGCGCCACGACCAGATCGAGAGCCCGGCCTCGGATGTCTATTCGCTCGGCGTGGTGGCCTATGAGATCATCTCCGGCAAGACCCTCGGCCGCACCAGCGCCAGCCGGGAGCGCCACCACGACCTCCTGCGCGAGAAGATCGCCCCCCTCGGCCGCGAGCTCGGCCCCGACGGGCCCACCGTTGTGCGCTTCATCCAGACCCTGATGGACTACGACCCCGAAAAGCGCCCCACCGCCCGCGAAGTGCAGCGGATGACCGCCCGCCTCGCCCGCAAGCTGGGCGGCGTGCCCCTGATGGACTGGTCCGAGTTGGTGGTGCCGATGGTCGCCGCCAACCGCAAGCCCACCGCTGCGCCCCGCGCGGAGGTCGATGAGAGCGCCCCGGTGCAGACCGGCACGATGATCCGCGCCACCGCCGGCGACGACTTCGTCGACCTGGAGCCCCTGGTCGAGCCCCTCGAAGATCTCGATCTGGACGTGAGCCTCGACACCCAGACCACCGTGATGCCGGTGAGCGGCGGCAGCGCCCGCACCCCCGGCCCGCCCCCGCGGTCGCCCACCCCCCGGGGCCTCCCGCCGGCACCCGAGCGCACCGAGGCCCTCGGCATCCGCGCCGTCGAGGCTTCGGGCGTCTTTGTCAGCCCGGCCGCCCCCGCCGAGGGGGGCGGTGTGTCCATGCGGGTGGTGCTCGGCGTCGCGGGCGCCACCTTGTTGCTCTGCCTGCTGATGATGACCGTCTTCGCCCTGGGCATCCTCTACTGGATGCAGGGCCCCTAGTCAGTTGCCGATGGTGCACAGATCGGCGACGGCGCTCACGGTGGCCGGCCCGATGCCCGAGACCCGGCCGATGTCGCTGCAGGACGAGAAGAGGCCGCGCTGCTCGCGATCGGCCAGGATGTTGGCCGCCTTGCTGGGGCCGATGCCCGGCAGCTTCTGCAGTTCGGCCGCCGTCGCGGTGTTGATGTTGATCCGGCCCGCCGCACCCGCGCTGCCTGCCGTCGCGGGTGGCGCCTCGGACTCGGCAGGCGGCGGCGCGCTCTTGGCGGTGCTCCCCCCGGCCGGCGCCGCGCCCACCTCCACCAGCGGCCGCAGGTTGGCCATGGTGGAGGGCCCGATTCCCGGCACATTGTCGAGCTCATCGACGCTCTTGAAGCCGCCATGGCTCCCGCGGTAC
>JBEIQK010001006.1:0-2061 GCA_040376505.1 Alphaproteobacteria bacterium
CTGGTGATCGGCGGGGTGGTGCTGGGCCACAATTTCAGCGCCCCCCGCTACCTGCTGCCGGCGGTGGCGCCGATCTTGCTCGTGGGGGCTGCGGCGGCCGAGCATCACGCGCGGCGGCGGGCCCTCTGGCACCTGGGCGCGGCTCTCCATGGGCTGTTGGGGCTGGCGCTGACCGTGGCCGAGCATCGCTTCTTTACCGCTGGCGCCGAGCTCGCCGCCGAGGTGGCCCGCTCCATGCCGGCCGCCACCTTCGCCGGGGAGTGGTCGTTTCGGCATGGCCTCTCCCAGGCCGGCTGGCGCTTCTACAGCGGGGCCCTCCCGCCCGGCGCCCTTCTGGTCAGCCCCACCGAGTCCTCACCCCCCGAGCTGCCGGCCGGCCTCGTCCGCGAGCGGGTCTGGGTGGCTGGCGAGGGCCTGCTGCGCGTGGTCGACGCCGAGCGCGGCATCGGGCTCTACGGCGAGACCATCGGGCCGCTGCCCTTCGGCCTGGGCGCCGGGCCGCTGGAGGCGGTGACCCTGTGGCGCGTGCCATGACCAAGCCCGCGATGAGCGCCACCGAGGCCGCCGAAGACCGCCTCTTTGACGGGATGGAGCGCCCCTGGGCCAGCCGGGCGCTGGCGGCGGTGATCGGCCTCGCCCACCTCGCCGTCTCGGCGCGCATCCTCGACCAGTCCAACGCCGGGCTGCTCGTCGCCCTGGGCAAGGAGCGCGGCCCCCTGTTGCTGCGGCGGGCCGGCGCCATGTGGGCCCCCGCCGTCGATCAGGGCGAGCTGTGGCGCCTCTTCACCAGCGTCTTCCTCCACGGCAGCGGCCTGCACCTGCTCCTCAACGGGATGGCCCTGTTGGGCGTGGGCCCCCTGGTGGAGGGCATCTACGGCCCGGTGCGCCTGTGGTGGGTCTTTGTGGCGGGCGGCGTCTTTGGTGCAGCCCTGTCGTGGGTGGCCGGCATCCCGCTCACCGAGGGCGCCAGCGGCGGCATCTTCGCCTTGCTCGGCGCCGCCTTCACCTTCGCCTTCCGCCACGGCGGCGACCTGCCCGTCGCCCTGATGGCCAGCCTGCGCCGGCGCCTCGCCCTGTGGATCGCCTTCAACCTGGGCGTGGGGCTGCTGCTGCCCTTCGTCAACAATGTCGCCCACGGCGGCGGGCTCGTCGTCGGCCTGATCTTGGGGATGGCGATGGACAGCGCCGCCGCCACCGGCCAGCCCCCCGACCGGCGCGTCTCCGCCGCCCTGGTGGGGCTGATGCTCCTGCTTGCCGGCTGGGGACTTTGGGGCATCTCCACGAAGTGGTAGGCGGCGCCGCCGCGCACCCAGGTGATATACCGGCCACGAGTGGAGGTGGACGTGTCGCGCAGCACCCCGTGGATGGTTGGCCTTGCCTTGGCCGGACTGGCCCCCCGTACCTACGCCCAGGACGAGCCGACCGGCACCACCGACCTCACCGCCGGCGAGCTCGGCGCGGCCGGCCGTGTCGTGGAGGAGGGCGCCATCGTGGTGCCGGCCCTCTTCGGCCGCTTTCGGGCTTCGGTGGGGGGCCCGTTTGAGGTCTCTTCCAACGTCGCCCAGGACCTCGCCGGGCCCAACCTCGAGCTGAAGGCGGCGGTCGTCACCACCGACACGCTCGGCCTCGCCCTCACCACCCAGGGCTGGGCCCTGTGGAAGGGCAACGGCTTCGGCGGCGACGTCGGTCTGGGCTTTACCTACGGCGGGCCCACCGACAGCCGGCTCAACGCCAGCCTGCGCTACGGGGCCCTGCGCACCGTCGCCCGCATCGAGACCCTCGAGATCAACGAGAAGCAAAAGACGCTCAACACGGCGCTCGGCTACGACTGGATGCTGAACCCCAAAAGCGCGCTGGTCTTCGGCGCCGGCGTCGACCTGCTCTCCTTTGACGCGCCCACCGGCGTCGTGGTCGCCGGCTCGGCCCACTTTGTGCACGGGTGGGAGAAGCTGCGCCTGTCGGTCGGCGCCGACCTCGTGCGGGCCGACATCCCGGAGTTGGGCGACGAGGCGGTGGACAAGTACATCCCCGATGGCGCGCTGATCCCCTTCCCGCACCTCA
>JBEIQK010001015.1:0-2036 GCA_040376505.1 Alphaproteobacteria bacterium
CGCGGCGGGCATCCACATCGTGCGCAGCCCCGCCGAGATGGGCCGCAAGATGGTCGAAGTCCTCGGCCGCTAGTCGGTTGAACAGAAGGGCGCCGGGCTTGGCAACGGGGTCGGCGCCTTCTTCGTTGTGGAGGGCGCACTGTTTATCTTCTCCAACAGCGCCATCAGCCTCGACGGCAAGCTCGCCAGCGCCGCTTTGGAGCGCAAGGCCCTCGGCACGCCCGAAGACCGCGGCCGAATGGTCCGCCTCCGCGACGAGGCCGACGCCATCCTCGTCGGTGGACAGACCTTTCGCACCTGGGGGATGCCGCTGGTGGGCACCCTCCCCCATCGGCGATGGATCAACGCGGTCTGGACCCGCCAGGGCCCGCCCACCCTCGGCCGCCGCTGGCCGCACCCCCAGGTGGAGCTGCGGGTCTATGAACAGTCCCTCGAAGCCCTGCTCGCCGACCTCGAAGACCGCGGCGTGCAGCGCCTCCTCGTCGAGGGCGGCGGCGCCATTATCGGCCCCCTCCTGGCGATGGGTCGCCTCGACGTTCTACACCTGACCCTCTGCCCCCTCCTCCTCGGCGGGCCCGCCCCCACCCTCTCCCAACTGCCCGCCGCCCGCAGCCTGGAGGCCGTCGAGCGGGTCGGCGACGAGCTCTTCCTGCGCTATCGCCCTCAGGGGCAGGTCAGGTAGGCCGAGGGCGAGGCGGTGACCGTGCCCGGCAGCAGCAAACGGACCGACCCATCGCCGCCCGAGCCCGCCGTGGTCACCCCGGCTCCCGCCTCGGAGCCGGAGCCCCCCGAGGCCCCCGTCGCCGAAAAGGAGCCTGACGCCGTCGACATCGTCGAGGCCCCGAAGAAGATGGCGCCCCCGGCGCCGCCGCCCCCGCCGCCCGGGCTGGCCCCGCCGGTGTAGACCCCGTCCCCGCCTCGGGCCCCCGCCGCCGTCACGGCCCCCGAGAAGGACAGGGCGCCCACCGAGACCAGCACGATGCCGCCGCCATCGCCGCCGGCCCCGCCATAGCTCCCGCCGCCCGGATCGACGTCGAGGCCCCCCGCGCCGCCGCCCCCGCCAAAGAGCAGGGTGGACAGATCCGCGCTCCCGGCCGTGCCACCGCCGGTGCCGCCGGTGTTGCCATAGCCCGAGACCGCCGAGCCCGTCGCCCCCGCCGAGGCGTGGCCGCCGCCGCCGCCGTTGGCGTGGGTGAACGAGGGCGCCGAGCCACCGCCGCCCCCCATCCCGTTGGCGCTGGTGCTGTAGCCGCCGGTGCCCAGCACGCCCTCGCCCTGCTGGCCCACCTGGGTGGCGTTGTAGGTGGGGGCGCCACCGCGGAAGCCCGCCCCGGCCGCCGAGAGCGTGCCCGACAGGCTGAGCCGCTGGGCGACGAAGGTGAGCAGACCGCCGCCCGAGGCCCCCGCCCAGTCCGGCGCTGAAAAGGCGCTGCCCGACGGCACCGTCACGGTGCTGTACTGCGGGATGCGCACCACCTGGTTCATCGTGCTGGCGCCATAGCTGTGGGCGAGGGCGCCTTCGAGTTGAACGGTCTTGCCGCTGACGCTGGCCACCGTCACCACCTCCCAGCTCCCCGCCCCGCTGCCCGAAGAGGCAAAAACAAAGAGCAGATCCCCCGCCGAGAGGCCCGTGCTGTTGGCCACCGTCAAGGAGGTCGAACCAGCCGGCGTGACGAGGATGGTGGTGGCGGTATGCGACTGGGTCTGGGTCCCCACCGTCAGGGCGCCGTCGCGGCCGTCGCCGATGGGCAGCTCGTATCCATCACAGTCCTGATCCACGCAGTCCCAGGACTCGGCCGCCCCGGGTGAATGGAGGGGTCGGCGTCGGCGCAGTCATCGGCCGTGGCCGCCGTGCCCGCCGGCTGCAGACAGCTCAGGGCCGAGAGGGAGCTGCCGCCCTAGCCCTCGCCGTCGCCGTCGCCGGACCAGGGGTCGGCGGTGGACAGATCCAGGTCGCCGTCGGCATCGTCGGTGAGGCCATCGCAGACATGGTCCACCGCGTCGCAGACCTCGTCGGCGGCGGGCGAGAGGAGGGC
>JBEIQK010000561.1:0-4437 GCA_040376505.1 Alphaproteobacteria bacterium
GAGCGTGTAGCTGACGCCGTCGACGATGCGCCGGCCCGCGGCCTCCACGACGAGGCCCTCCACCACGAGCTCATCCGCCATCGCGCACCCCCTCGGCGGCGAGCAGGGTGCCCACCACCGCAAGCTGGATGCAGAGCGCCGGCGCCAGCCAGGCCCAGAGGTTGCCGTCGCGCGCCGACAGCTCGAAGGCGATCATGTTGCCCCAGGAGGGGGTGGGCTCCTCCACGCCGAAGCCGCCGATGAAGCTGAGGCTGGCCTCCAGCACCACCACAAAGGCGAAGAGCTGCAGCAGGTGGCGCAGGATCAGGTGCCGGCAGCCCACCCAGAGCAGGTGCACCGCCACCACCCGAAAGGCCGGCACGCCATGGGCGCGGGCCGCCTCGACGAAGTCGGCCCCTTCGAGCTCGGCGACGCGGGCGAAGATGTCTTCGACCAGGGCTGGCAGGTAGGCGAGGCCGGCCGCGGCGGCGAGAATCGCGGGCTCATCGCCGAAGATGCTGGCGATCAGCAGCACCAGGGCGAAGCGAGGCACGCTGGCCACCACCGTCAGCAGGGCCCGCACCGCGGCGCGCAGGGCGCCGGGCCGCAGGGCGCCCAGCCCGCCGAGCAGCGCAGACAGTCCCCCCGCCACCGCGCCGGCGATCAGCCCCGGGCCGACGAAGGCCCGCACCCCCAACCAGAGGCGACACAGAACATCCCGCCCGAGGTGATCGGTACCGAGCAGGTGAGACAGAGAGGGCCCGCGGCTGGCCAGGGCGGGGTGCACGTCGGCTACGACATCGTAGGTGGAGAGCGCGCTGGCCGCCCAGGCGAGACCGAGCAGGCCGAGGACCCCGGCCCCCAGGCGCGCGCCGCTCATGGCCCGCTCCGCCGCAAGCGGGGATCGAGGGCCGCCCGGCCGAGTGAACAGAGGGCCTGCCCGCTGGCCACCAGGGCCGCCGCCGCGATGCCCAGCCCGATGGCCAGCGGGTGATCGCGGTTCATGGCGGCTTCCCAGAAGAGCGTGCCGGCCCCTTCGATGAACAGCACCTTCTCGACGATCAGCGCCCCGCCCAGCACCAGCACCAGCCGGCCCGAGAGCAGCCCCAGCAGCGGCGGCAGCAGGTTGTGCAGCAAGGGCCCCAAGGTGGAGCCGCCCCGGGCCGCGATGGCCTCGATAAAGGCCGATCCACGCAGGCTCTCCAACAAGCCGGCCGCCTCGGTGCGGGCCTCGGAGAGCAGGCCGCCCGAGAGGCCCAACACGCCGATGGCCAGGGCCGTGCGCAGAGCCGAGGGCTGATCGGGCAGGGCGAACCAGCCCGGGCGATCCCAGTGGCCGGCCTCCATGCCGGCGAAGGCGCCTTCGTTCAGCAGGGTGATCAGCGCCGCCGCCAGCAAAAAGCCAGGTGTGGCCGAGCTCACCATCACGAGGCGGGCGAGGCGTGGACGGTCCTGGCGCCAGGCCAGCAGCAGGGCCAGCCCGACACAGAGGGCCAGGGCCGGTAGCGCCAGGGTGAGGGTCTTGCCCCAGGCCTTGGCGGCCAGATCGGCCACATCGGCCCCGGGCTTGACGATCAGGCTGTAGCCCAGGTCGCCCTGGGCCACCGCACCGAGCGTGCGCAGGATCCGCACGCCCACGGGCTGATCGAGGCCCCACTCCGCTTCAAGCACCGGCCGGAGCTCGGGACCATTGGGGAGCAGGTCGATCGGGTCGCCGGGCGCCAGCCAAAACAGACCGTGCAGCAGCACCGTGGCGCCAGCGACCGTGGCCGCCACCGTGCCAAGCTGCCGCCCGAGCGCGCGGAGGAGGGCGAGGAGGGAGCGCAGGGCCTACATCGTCCAGGTGCGCGACCAGGTGAAGAAGTAGAAGGGGTGAATCACCACGTTCTTCACCTTCACGCTCATGGCGCTGTAGCTGTCGAGGGTCCACAAAAAGACCATCGGGGCGTCGTCGTGCACAATGCGATGCACCTCGCGCAGGGCCGACTTCTTCTGCTGGGGGTCGAGGGCGTCGCGGGCCTTGTCGAGGAGGCCGTCTACGGCGGGGTTGTTGTAGCCCGTGAAGTTGCGGGTGCCCTTGCTGTGGAACTGTTCGCGCACATCCTCGTTGCGGTCAAAGCTCCACTGGCTCAGCACCAGATCGTAATTGCGGTCTTTCCAGATCTGGCTCTTCCAGGTGGCGTCGTCGAGGAAGTCGACCTGCACCTCAATCCCCTCCCCTTGGAGTTGGGACTGCAGGTTGATGGCCACCTCCTGGGCGCTCTCCAGCGACTTGTGGGCGCAGACCCGCAGCGACAGGGGCTTGCCGCCCTTTGTCCACTTGCCGGCGGCGAAGCTGTAGCCGGCCGCGGTGAGCAGCTCGGCGGCCTTGGCGCCATCGCGCTTCCAGGCGGGCACGTCGTGGTTGTAGTAGGGGCTGCTGGGCACGAAGGGGCCGCTCAGCAGGTCGCCGGTGCCGACTGGATCGAGCAGCGACTGGACATCGACGAGGCGGGCGATGGCGCCGCGGATGTTGGCGTCTTTTCCGGTTGGCCGCCCCAGGTTGAACCCGAGGTACCACCAGGAATTGGTCTGGTAGGGGTAGAGCTCCACGCGGCGGTTGTTCTTCAGCACCGCCAGATCGCGGGGCAGCACCCGCACCAGGGCCTCCAGGCTCTCGTAGATGAGCAGCTTGGCCTGGTAGCTCTTGTCCGAGACCTCGCGCAGCACGATCTCCGAGAGGCCAACGCTGCTGCGGTAGCCGGGGTTCTTGAGCAGCGTGATGCTGCCATCATCGTTGAACTTGTCGACCCGAAAGGGGCCCGAGCCGGTCGGCTGGGTGCGGAAGGGGTCGGTGCGCTTGACGGCGGTGCCGGCGAAGCGGCCCTTGGGGAGGATCTTGAAGAAGAGCTTGTCTTCGGGGCGGGCCTCGGGGCGCGCGAAGGTCAGCTTGACCGTGCCGGCGTCGAGGGCCTCGGCCTTCTTGATCCACTCCACCCGGCCGTACTCGGTGCTGGCGGTCTGGGGGTTCTGCATCGCCTGGATCGAGAAGACCACGTCGTCGGCCGTGATCGCGGTGCCATCCTGCCAGGTGGCCCCCTCGCGCAGACGGACGGTGGCCTCGGTGCGGTCGGCATTCATCGACAGGTCGCGGGCGAGGAGCGGGGTGGTGGCCAGCTCGGGGTTGTCGGTGTACAGACCCTCAAAGACCAGCTCCGACAGGCGCGCCTCGCTCATGCTGGTGCTGAACAGGGGATTGACGATCGCCGGCGCCTGATCCTCCGCGTAGCGGAAGGGGGCGGCGAGGGCGGCGGTGAGCAGGAAGGACAACATCATGAGCGCCCCAGTGGCGAGGCGGCCGGCTACTCCTTGGAGTCGCCGGCGCGCCCCATCCCTTCAAGGATGACCAGATCCGACAGGGTCTCGTCGAGGCCCTGGACAAATGGGTAGGCCCCGCCGAGAACCTCGATCGAGTCGAGGGCCTCGCGGGTGCGACCGGTGCGGAGGTTGGCCTCGGCCAGCACGGCGAAGAGCGCCGGCGGGTTGAGCGGGCCAATGGCGCGCCCGTGCTGGGCGTCGAGGGCCAGCTGCGCGGTGGCGGCGGCCTGGTGGGGCCGACCGCCGAGCAGGGCGGCGCGGGCCTCGTTCACGAGCAGGCGGCTGCGGTAGAGGCCGAGGAGCTGCAGATCGGCGTAGACCCCGATCTCGGCCTCATCGGCGCCTTGGGTGCGGCCCTCGATCCAGGCGTCGAGGCGGGCGTCGGCGGCGCGGACGCGCTCACGGGCGGGCTGCACCTCGTCGGGGCCCGACACGGGCCCCAGGCCGAGCAGGCCGAGGGTGGGCGGATTGGGACCCCGATCGGCCGCCGTCCAGTCGCCCGAGAAGAGCAGGGCGGCGAGGCCGGGCTCGGCGGGGATCGCGATGGCCTCCGCCTGGGCGCGGTGTACGATGGCGCGGGTGCGGGCCAGGAGGGGATCGTGCAGGGTCCGTTCGTGATCGCCGGCGGGCTCCCGCACCAGCGGGCCGGCCGGGCAGGCCGAGAGCGGCTCCAGGCTGGCGCTCTTTCGGGCGGCGAGGTGCCCGGCGAGGCAGGCGGCGAGCCCCTCTCCGGCGATCTCGCTGAGCCCTCTCTCCCGGAGTTGGGCCGCCACGGCGGCGACGTCGGGGGCCAGGGCGCCGCGGGCCTGGTCCAGCCAGGCGGCCCCGCGGGCGGCGTCGGCGCTGTCATAGGCCGAGAGCGCGGCCAGCACGGGCAGGGCGCTGCCTTCGGGCACACCGGCGCTCTCCACCCAGCGGCGGGCGGCCCGCTCCCAGACCTCGGCGCTGAGGCGGGCCAGGTCGTCTTCGAGGGTGGCCAGCTCGAGCAGGGCGCGCCGACGCCCCATCCCGTCGAGCTTCTCGGCGGCGGTGGGCCAGTCGGCGGCGTGAAAGGCCACCCAGCCCTCGCGGGCGCCGCCGGCCATCAAGGACTCGAACTCC
>JBEIQK010000057.1:0-15791 GCA_040376505.1 Alphaproteobacteria bacterium
AGCTCCGATCCGTCGGAGCCCGCCAGCATCTCCCACAGGGGGCGGCCCTTCTCTTCGCCGCTGTCCTCGCTCGACTCGTAGAGGCTGACGAAAGAGACCGGCATGGTGCGGTCCATCACATGCCAGTAGGCGGCCATGTCCATGCCGAGGCGCGCCGCCACTTGCTCGGCGGGCGGCGCGGTGCCGAGCTCGCTGGTGAGCTCGGCGGTGGCGGTCTGGATGCGGCGGGCGATCTGGCGGCGGTAGCGGGTGAAGGAGTCGCCGCTGCGCAGGGCGTCCATCATCGCGCCGCGGATGCGGTACTCGGCGAAGGTGCTGAACTGGATGTTGCGGCTGGGGTCGAAGCGATCGAAGGCCTCCAAGAGGCCGATGGCGCCGAAGGAGGCGAGGTCCTCCACATCGAGCTCGCAGTCGCCGGGCAGGCGATCGGCCACCCGCCGGGCGATCAGCGCCACCCGCCGCCGAAAGCGCTCGCAGATCTGGTCGCGGGTGAGCCCGTCGATCCGCCGCTCCTCGGTCTCGACGCGCAAGCGGCCGTAGCCGCTGGCCAGCGCGACCGGCGCGATGCGCTCGGTGACCTCTTCGGACTCCACGGCCGGCTCTTCGACCGGCGCGGCCTCCAAGACCGCCGCAGTCGTCGCGGCCGCCGAAGGGGCGTGGGTGAGCAGCGAGCGGAGACCCTTACGCATGAGCCGCCGCGGCGCCCCGCATCGACACCAGCGCCACCCGCTCCAAACGGACCGTGGGCACCAGCTCAGCCGGCGAGAGGATCGCGAGGCGCGGCAGGAGCTTCTCGGTGAGGCGGCGCAGGGGCCCCCGGGCGAGCGGCGGGCAGAGCAGCACCAGATCGCCGGTGCCGCGCCACTGATCCACCGCCGCCTTGATGCTGGTGAGCAGGCGGCGCGCCTCTTCGGGGTCCATCGACAGGCTGAGCGCCCCGCCTTCGCCGCTCGTGAGCGCGTGGGTGATCAGCTCTTCGGCGTCGGGGTTGAGGCCGAGGTAGTTCACCACGCCCTTCTCGTTGGTGTAGCGGCGCGTGATGTGGCGCGAGAGCTTCTGCCGCACGAACTCGGTGAGGGAGTCGGGATCCTTGATGCGGTGGGCATGCTCGGAGAGGGTCTCGAGCACGGTTTGGGTGTCGCGGATGCTCACCCCCTCACGCAGCAGGTTGCGGAAGATGCGGAGCAGGGCGGCCCGGGAGAGCGGCTCAGGCACCAGCTCTTCGACGAGGCGCGGGTTCTCGGCCTGCATGCGCTCCAGCATCTCAGAGAGCTGGGACCGGCCAAAGAGCTCGTGGCCGTGCTGGTTCAGGATCTCGGTGAGGTGCGTCGTGATGACCGTGGGAACATCGACCACGGTGAAGCCCGAGGTCTGGGCCTTGATGCGCTGGGCCTCGGGGATCCACAAGGCGTCGAGGCCGAAGACGGGATCCTTGGTGGCGTGGCCCTTGATGCCGGGCACGGCGTCGCCCGGGTTGATGGCCAAAAGCTGCCGGGGCACGACCCGACCGCGGGCGATCTCCTCGCCGCGGAGCAGCAGGCGGTACTCGCTGCCCTCCAGGCGCAGGTTGTCGCGCAGGTGCACCGGTGGGACGACGAGGCCGACGTCCTGGGCCACCTGCCGGCGGATGCGCTGGATGCGCTCGACGAGGTTGCCGCCGCGCTTCTCGTCGACCAGCGCGATGAGGTCGATGCCCAGCTCGATCGCCAGGGGCTCGACCCGCAGCAGGGCCTCAACCGGCGGCTCGGGGATCGCGGCCGTGCCCAACTCGCCGTCGGAGAGCACCCCCTTCACCGGCGGCGCGGCGGCGGCCTTGGACCCGCGCCAGGCGGCGAAGGCGGCGAGGCCGGACATCACCAGGAAGGGCACCCGCAGGCCGGGGATGAGGGCAAAGCCGATCAGGGCCCCGGAGAGCATGCCGAGGGCGCGGTTGGAGCTGAAGAGCTGCTGGCCGAACTGCTCGGGGAGGGTGGACTCTTCGGTGTCGGTGACGCGGGTGACGAGCATGCCCGCCGCGGCGCTCACCACCAGGGCCGGCACCTGGCTCACCAGGCCGTCGCCGATGGTGAGCACGGTGTAGATCTTGGCCGCGTCGCCCAGGCTCATGCCATCCTGGATGACGCCGATGAGGATGCCGCCGATGATGTTGATGAGCGTGATGAGGATGCCGGCCACCGCGTCGCCGCGGATGAACTTGCTGGCACCATCCATCGATCCGTAGAAGTCGGCCTCCTGGGCGATCTCCTCGCGCCGCTTGCGGGCGCCCTTCTCGTCGATCAGCCCGGCGTTGAGCTCGGCGTCGACCGCCATCTGCTTGCCGGGCATGGCGTCCAAGGTGAAGCGCGCCGCTACCTCGGCGATGCGGCCGGCACCCTTTGTGATGACGACAAAGTTGATGACGATGAGGATCGAAAAGACGACGAGGCCGACGATGTAGCTGCCGCCCACCACCACTTCGCCGAAGGTGCGGATGATGTGCCCGGCGGCGTCGGCGCCCGACGAGCCGTGCAGGAGGATCAGGCGCGAGCTGGCCACATTGAGAGAGAGGCGAAAGAGGGTGGTCGCCAGCAGCAACAGCGGGAAGATGCTGAACTGGACGGGATTCTTGACGTAGAGCGTGATCAGGAAGATCAGCAGGCTGGTGGCGATCGAGAAGGCCAGCAGCAGGTCGAGGATGAAGGGCGGCAGCGGCAGCACCATGATGACCAGGAACGAGATCATCGCCCCGGCGACCGCCACGTCTCGTTGCTCACGAGCCCATTTCATCAGCCCTGGCTGATCTTTGCTGTCCGACTTCGACGCCATTCAAGGTCCCTGCGACGAGCGCATTTTACAACAGGATGGCCAGGAACATGCGCTGCGCCGGCCAGGACGCTGCGCCGCCCACCTAGCGATGGCTGTGATCGTGATCGTGGCCGTCTTTGTCGGCGGCGCGGCCCTGCTTCATCTGCTCGTAGAGGTTTCGCTTCGGCGTAAAGGAGGCCGCGGGGGCGTCGGCCGAGGTGTCGGCCATCCCCGCAACGAAGCGCCCGCCGACGCGCGCCAGCGCCCGCGACCAAAGCCGGCGGGCGGCGCTCTTCACGATCCGGCTCAGCACGGACATGGGGGACCTCTGCACGCGGGGCGACTCCCCCCGGGAAGGGTCGAGGGTCGATGGCCAGCGGGCGCGCGTAGAGCTAAATGTTCGGCGACGCCCTGGCAAGCGAGGAGCCCCGCGTGCAAGCAAACCCCCGGCACAGCCCGGTCCGCGTCTGGGTCCGCCGGGAGGATGGCGACGCAACCCAGTACGCCCTGCGCTTCGACTGCGACAACGGTCGCGCGTTGGTGCGGGTCCTGCGCGGCGGGGTCCTGGTCGACGCGCCGGCGACCTCGCGCAGCGTCGAGTCCGGGCTCAGCGCAGAGCAGCTTCGCACCGCCGTTCTGGTGCATGTGGGCCCCGATCGCGAGCGCTCCACCTTTCTCTTTGAGCGCCTCGACGAAGAAGACCTCGCCGAGCTGCCCGGCGTCGGCTGGAACGAGCTGCGCTGCGCCCACGAGGAGGCGCGCTGGAGCTGCGAGCTGCGTCGCGCGCCGGCCCCCCGCCCGCCGCCGAGCCCCGTGGCCGACGCCCAACTCCCCGAGATCGCCCTGCTGGCGCCCTCGGCCCTCTCGTCCTCCAGCGCCGAGCTGGCGGCGACCGTGGCCCAGCTCCAGGCCGATCTCGAGGCCGAGCAGGCCCGCTGCCGGGGCTTGATGGAGCGCCTCGCCGACATGGAGACCGAGCGCACCCTGGTCGGCCGCAGCTAGGCGCGCGAGAAGAGCCCCACCTGGCTCGCCTCGAAGAGCCCCATCGCCTTCTTGCTGAGCGCCGAGAGGCCGAGGCCGCTCTGCTCGACGGCGGCCAGCTCCACCCAACGGGTGTCGGAGGGGGCCAGGACATCTCCCTCGGCGCTCCACACCTCAACCACGAGGTGCATGTGGGTGAGCGTGTGGCTGACCGTTCCCACGCTCCGCAGCCCGGCGCCCCCCAAGCCGGCGCAGATCCCCCGCATCTCCTCGGCCACCGAGGCGGGATCGAGCTCGGTCCACAGCAGATCGTAGAGGCCACCGAAGAGGCCGGGGCTGGGGCGGCGACGCAGCAGGATCGCCGAGCCCTGGCGCAGGCCCAACAGCCCGAGTCGGCGCTCTGGAACCGCCTTGCGGGCCTTGGCCGCCGGATAGGCCAGCGGATCGCCGGCCTCGGCGGCCCCACAATGAGGCCGCAGGGGGCAGGTGGCGCATCGCGGGGCCCGCGGCAGGCAGATCGTCGCGCCGACATCCATCAGGGCCTGGTTGAAGTCGCCAGCGCGGCCCGCCGGCAGCAGGCCCTCGGCCAGGGTGCGGATCGCCTTCCGGCCGCCGGGGTGGCGGAAGACGCGACCGAGCACGCGCTCGAGGTTTCCGTCCACGGCTGGGAGATCGAGGCCGAGGGCGATGCTGCCGACGGCGCCGGCCATGTACTCCCCCACCCCGGGCAAGGTCCGCAGGCCGGCTTCGGAGCGGGGCAGGAGGCCGCCGTGGTCTGACATGATGATCTGCGCGGCGCGGTGCAGGTTTCGGGCCCGCGAGTAGTAGCCGAGGCCCGACCACAGCGAGAGCACCGTGTCCTCCTGGGCGGCGGCCAGGGCGGCGAAGTCGGGCAGGGCGTCCAGGAATCGGGCGTAGAAGGGGATCACCGTCTCTACGCGGGTCTGCTGGAGCATCATCTCGCTCACCAGCGTCTGGTAGGGGGTGACGTCGGGGCCGCGCCAGGGGAGGGTGCGCGCGGCCCGGTCGTACCAGGCGAGGAGGTCGGCGGTGAGGCGGGTGGACATGGGGCCGCGGCTAGCCCGCCGGGCTACCCCTGTCGCATGTACGGCCCGCCGCCCGATCCCAGGCAGGTGCAAGCCCCGGTCGATCTGCTCGAAGATCCCGACCGTTGGGGCCTCGCCATCGGCCTGGGGCTGCTAGTCTCGGCCGGGGCCTGGCTGCGCCGCCTGCCGCTGCTGGCCCGGGCGGCTCTGTTCATCCTGGGGCAGACCGTCCTGCTGACCGCGCCGCTGGCCACCTCGCTCGGCGACACCGTTTACGGCGCCTTCCCCACCATCGACAAAGAGGGCAGCCTGCTCTTCTACCTCGATGGCGTGCACATCCGCGCCTTGCTCCATCCCATCGAGAGCCTCGACGATCCAGCGGCGCGGCTGATTGGGGTGCACCTCGGGCATCTGTGGCTGGTGGCTGCCCTCGATCTGCTCGGGAGCACCACGGCGGCCTTCAATGGGATGGCCCTGCTCTCCCCTGCCCTGGCCTGGTTCGCCGCCTTCCTGCTGCTGCGCGATCTCTGCGGCGAGCCGCAGGTGGCGATGGTGCTCTCCTTTGCCTGGGGCACCGGCCTGCACGTTTTTCGAGACCTGAACTGGTACACCATCGAGAAGGCCGCCATCTTCTGGCTGGCCTTGCACGCCTGGGCCCTGCATCGGGCCTGGCGCGACGGCGGGCGCTGGCCGTGGATCAGCGGGGCGATCTTTGGCCTGATGTGCTGGAACAACCTATACTTCGGACTCTCCGCCGGCCTGCTGTCGGGGGCCGCCTTCCTCGCACAGGCCGCAGCGGAGCGGCGGAGCCTCGCCTCCCCCTCCCCTGCGCTGCGCGGGCTCTCGATCGCCAATCTGTTCAGCCTCGCCCTGGCGCTGCCCCTCTTCGTCGTTCAGCGGGCGCTGATGGCCGATGGCCCCAATCTGGGCGACGCCGAGCGCTTTCTCTGGGAGCGGGCCGCCCTCGACGGCTTCTCGCTGGTGCCCTTTCGCTGGAACCGCCTGGAGCCCTGGCGGGCCTTGAACCTCGTCGCCATCGGCCTCGGCGCCTTGGCCTTGCTCCGAGGAGGGTCCGATCGACGGGTGCGCTTTGGCGCAGCGGTGGCGCTGGGTCTGTTTCTGCTCTCGATCGGCCCGGCCCTGCTGCCTGGCCCGGTACACAACCCCTTCTACTTCGCCGCGCGGGCCGTGATCCCGGGCTTCTGGCGCATGGCCAAGCCCGAGAGCCTCTTTCACACCAGCTACCTGCTGATCGTGGCGATGGCCGCCATCGAGCTGCGGGCCCGCACCGACTCCCGGCGCGGCCTCGCCCTGCTCTACGCCCTCTTTGTGGGGGCCTGGCTGGTGATGGTGCGCAGCCACCCGGCCTTCCCGGACTTCTCCCTGCCCACGCAGAGCGCGCTTGATCCGCACTGGGCCGAGCGCACCTTTGGAAAGGAGGCCCCACCGTGATCCCCTACTACCGTCCAACCGGCGACGAAGTGCGTCTCTTCAAGGTCGCGGCCGAGCTCCGCCTGCCCTTGTTGCTGAAAGGGCCCACCGGCTGCGGCAAAACGCGCTTTGTGCGGCATATGGCCGCCCTCCTCGATCGCCCCTTGATCACCGTCGCCTGCCAGGAGGATCTGTCTGCCTCCGACCTGGTCGGGCGCTTCCTGCTCGAAGGGGGGCAGACGGTCTGGCGCGACGGCCCGCTGACCCGCGCCGTGCGCTTGGGCGCTCTGTGCTACCTCGACGAGGTGGTGGAGGCGCGGCCCGACGTGCTGACCCTGCTGCATCCGCTCACCGATGATCGGCGCCTGCTGCCGATCGACCGCACCGGCGAAGAGCTGTCGGCGCCGCCGGGCTTCCTGCTGGTGGTCTCCTACAACCCTGGGTACCAGGCCGCCGCGCGCGAGCTGAAGGAGAGCACGCGCCAGCGCTTCGTCTCCCTCACCTTCGACTACCCCGACGAGGCCGCCGAGGCCGAGATCGTCAGCGCCGAGTCGGGGCTGGCGCGGGAGAGGGCAGCCCCCCTGGTTCGCCTGGGCCGCACCACCCGAAACCTGCGCGGCCACGGCCTTCGCGAGGGGGCCAGCACCCGCCTGCTCATCCACGCCGCCCGGCTGGTGGCGGCCGGCCTGCCCTTGGAGGCCGCCGTGGAGGCCACGCTGGTGGCCTCCCTCTCCGATGATCCCGCCCTGCTGCGGGCCCTGCGCGAGGGGCTCCGGGCGGCGCTGCCCTAGTGGCCGCGCCGGTCTGGACCCCCGAGGAAGAGGGAGGCCTGCTCAGCGATGAGGAGGCCGAGGCGCAGATCCTCGCGCGTTTCCTCTTTGCCGAGCCCCCTCGCCTCGACGCCGCGGGCGGGCGCCAGGGCACCCGGCTGGAGGAGGAGGCCCCGGCGCTCACCGCCACCCTGCGCCTGCTCTCGGGGGCAGAGGTGACCCTGGGCGCTGCTGATCTGTCCACCACAGACGGACAGATGATCTTCCTGCCCGAGGCCCTGCCCGAGCCGATCCAGGCCGAGGCCGACGCCCGCCTCTACCGCTGGATGGGCCTTGTTCAGTTGGGGCTGCTCGATCTGGGCCTCGCCCGCAATCGGGCCCTGCTCTCGGAGCTGCACCGCGACTGGGTCTTTCGCGGGTGCTGGCATGTGCTGGCCCTGCACGTCGTCCTGGCGGACTGGTGCCGGCGCTGGCCGGGGCTCGGGCGGGATCGGGCCCGGCTCTTCGGAGATCCGCGCGCCGCCGTGCTCCGCGTCGGCTCCCAGCCGGTGAGCCCCGGCGCGCTGCCTCCCGCCCTCCGCCCGCTCTACGTCGGGCTTGGGGGCCCGCCGGCGATGAGGTCCCCCGTCGAGGAGGCCGCCGCCACCGCGATCCGCGCCGTCTCCGTCGCTCAAAGTCTGCCCGCCGCCAGCCTGATCGTGCTGGGCGCAGCCCAGAGCCTGCGCGAGGCCCTGCGCGGCCTGCGGGCCGGTCCGCCGCCGGTGCCGGCGATCGGCGGGGCCCTGCGACCCGAGTGGATCCTCCACGATCTGCGCGCCGACCTCGTCGCCGCCGAGGCCTGGAAGCAGGGGCCGGCCCCGCTGCGCCTGCTGCGGGCCGCCCTTGGCAGGGCCGGGCTCGCCAAGACCGAGGCCCCGCCGCCGCCTCCGGCCTCCCCTCCCCTGCCCACCGCCGAAGCCGGCCACCGGTGGCCGGAGTGGGAGCTGGAGCGCAGCGCCTATCGCAGCAAGGCCACCCGGGTGGTCGAGGTGGAGCTGCCCGCCGGCAGCCCCTCCCGCTGGGAGCGCAGCCTCGCGGCCCAGGAGGCCGAGCTGCAGCAGATCCGCCGGCGCTTCGCGGCGCTGCGCCCCGAGCCCCGTTGGGAGAGCGCGGCCTCCGAGGGCACCGATCTCGACCTCAACCGCCTCGTCGCCGCGGCGGTGGACCTCAAAGCCGGCCACAGCCCGCGCCCAGACTGGTTTTTGCGCTTTCACCGGCGGCGCCAGCCCCTGGCGATCCTCACGCTGATCGACACCTCGGGCTCCACGCTTGGGGGCACGCTCAGCCAGGAGCTCGACGCCATCGTGCTCTTGAGCGAGGGTCTCGACGCGCTGGCCTGGCCCTACGCCCTTTACACCTTCGCCAGTCAGGGCCCGGAGCGCTGCGAGTTGGGGCGGCTGAAGGGCTTTGAGGAGCGCACCGACGCCACTGTCCACCGTCGACTCGGCGGGCTGCGGGCCGCGGGAGCCACCCGCACTGGCGCCTTTTTGCGCGAGGCCGGCCACCGCCTCGCCCAGCGGCCCGAGGCGGGGCGCCTGCTGCTCGTGCTCACCGACGGAAAGCCGCACTGCAGCGAGGGCTACACCGAGGAGCGGGCCCTGGCCGACGCGGCCCTGGCTCGACTGGAGCAGGAGCGCCGGGGCATCGGGGTCTATGGCGTCTGTCTGTCTGGCCACGAGGGCAGCGCGAGCTGGATGCACCGGCTCTTTGGCCCCCACCGCTCCCTGCTGCTTCGGAGCCCGGAGGAGCTGCCCGAGCGGCTCCCCGCACTGCTCCTCCGGCTGCTGCGCTGACCCTCACCAGCGCCAGGCGCAGCCAAGGCCGCCGCGCAGGCCCCCCAACTCGGCCCAACGCGCCTGGTAGCCGATCTCCAGGTCGAGGCGGCCCTGGTCGCCCAGGCGGGGGTGGGCCTCGATATGGGCCAGCAGCGCCCCGGGACCGTCCACCGGCCAGGAGCTCAGCTCCACCACCATGCCCATCGGCACCGGAGGGATCGTCGACCAGAACAATCCCACGCCGCCGTCGGTCCCAACCCGCCGCACGCCGCCTCTGTGCACCTTTACATGGGTTCCCTCCGCGGGACCGATTCGCGCCGCCACTTCGGCGCCCCCGGTGAAGCCCACCGCGTCGGCCCCCAGGATCAAGGTGGGCGACAGCGACAAGCCATAGTCGTTGCTCAGCTCCACCGTGGCCCGCCCGAGATCGAGCCCGGCGTCGGCCCGGGGCTGGGGCCGCCCGCGGGGCCCCTCCACCCAGGTCTGTCCACGAATCCGGTCCATCCCGAGGCTGAAGCTGCGCACGGTCCCGAGGGAGTGCCAGGTGTACGAGGCCCCGACGATCCACAGCTCATCGGCGACGCCGCCCCGCTCGCCATAGCGCCGCACCTCGGTGTGGAGCTCCGCCAGGGAGCGGTATCCGCCCAGGTCGGCCAGCTCTTGCCGCTGCCACATCACGCGTGAATCGCCCACCACGTCCACCCGCTGCGGATCGTCGGCCGACGCGAAGGACCAGCCACGGACCGCCCCGGGGTCACTGTCCAGGTAATACTCGTAGCCCGGCTCCTCCGCCCGCGGGACGGTGAAACCCCAGCGTTCCCCCTCGATCTGCACGAGACGATGGTCTTCGTAGCGGGAGGCGCCGATCGGCCGCAGGTGCAGGCGCAGGCCGGCCACCTCGGCGACCTGGTTGACTCTGAGCTCGATGATCAGCGGCTCACCGGTGACCCCCGTGTCCGGCGGCGCGTGGTCGGCCGCAGCGGCCGCGCCCACCCAGGCGAACAGGCACCCGAGGCTACCAGCCAAAGACAAGCACCCCTCCAAAAGACGGCCCGGCGTGCTCGATGTTGCGGAGCTGGTAGCCCAACCGACCGCCCACCTGCACGGCGTCCGTCACCTCATACCGGAGCTCTGTGAGGAGGCGCACGCCATAGTCTTCTTGGGAGACCCCGGGCTGGTTGGTGAGCTCGACCCCCGCCCGCATGGGCAGTCGTTCGACGGTGTCCCAGGACAGATCCAGGGTGTAGGCCTGGCCGATCTGGCCCACCGCCGACACGCCGAGCATCAGGTTGGTGCCCTCCTCGGGACCCAGGCGCACGCGCCCGGCCGCGCCTCCGTTTACGCCCCCGGTGGCCACACCCGCCACGACGCGACCGATCACCGCGAAGCCCGGCCGTAGCCGGAATTCCAGCTCCACGTCGCCATACTTGAAGCCCACCGGCCGCGTCAGGGCCTGCTGGGCGGCGAGGGTGCCGGCGGCGTCTACCCGCTGGGTGTCGGCGCCGACCCCGTCCAGGTAGCCAGACCCGACGCTGACGGCGTAGAGCACCCCCTTGTCGACCCGATACAGAAACGAGCCCTCGAAGGCCGAGTACTGATCCACCCCGGAGAGGTGGTAGAAGTCGACATAGTCGTAGGCGAAGCGCACCTGGCTCCGGTCTCTCACCGGGGGCGGGACCGGCGGGGCGATGAAGGTGATCTCGCGCGGCGCTCCGTCGTCGGAGGGCAGCCCCCGCTCCGCCCGGCCATCGAGCAGCCGCACATTGTACTCGGCGACGCCGCCCTGAAATGCACCCGCCGGGATCTCGCCCACCCACTCCCCGCTGGCGCGCCGCCGCATCGGCACCGCCTCGAAGGTTGTGGCGCCGAGGGCGCGGTAGACCAGCGTCGCCGCTTGCAGATCGGCGGGCGGATGCAGCAGGAGCACCGGCACGGCCGCCCCCGCCGCCGCGCGGGAGGGCGCCACCACCCGCGGCGGCGTCGCGGCCTTCGACCCCCGATCCACCTTCGACGCCGGTTGGGCCGACGCCTGGGCGGCGGCGGCGATCTGCGCGTCCAGCCAGGCGATCTCGCGCTGGGCCGCCGGCGAGGCTGGGTGCTGGGGATAGGCCTGGACGAAGCGCTGCCAGAGCTCGCGCCGCCGCTCCAAGGCGGGCTCCGCCGACACCAGCTCCACCAGGGCCCCCAACTCGCCGGCATCCCAGGGCCCTGGCGCCGCCTGCGGGGCGCTGGGGGCTGCGCCGGCCAGCGTTGTCACCACGGGCCGCGGCGCCCGGTCGGGCGAGCGGGCGACATCCCCGACAGCGAGCGGGCCGACCCCGCCGGGGCTGCGCCGGAGGCGACTCAGTTGGGCCCCGACCTCCAGGACGGTGGCCTCGCCGGCCGGAAAGAGCTCCCGCACCACCGCGCCGCTGCGCGGATCGGGCAGCTCCACCACGCGGTAGAGCGAGACGCGATCGTCCAGGGAGAGGCCCTCCGAAGCGCCGATGTCCACGAAGAGATCGGGGCCCTCGATGCGCAGGATCTGGCCTTCGGCCGCCTCGGCGAGGCGCGGCCCCAACAGCAGCGCCACCGACACGGCGCGGAGGAGGCGAAGGCGCTGGCTTGAACGGTGCGGCATGCGCGGTCAACTTCAAGCGAAGGGGGCCCCGTGTCAAGGCGCTGCGGCGCGAAATCCTGCGACCGCACAGGCTGGAAAAAAATGCCCGAGAAATTCCGCTCCGGGGGCTGCGAGGGCCTTACCATGCATGCACGGAGCCCTGGTGATTCCCCTCCTGCTGCTCAGCGCCCTTCAGTCCGTCGCCCAGGCCGAAGAGTTGGGCACCATCCTGCAATTGGATGGCCCGAACCTCTATGTCTCGCTGGGCGGCGAAGATGGGCTGGCCGCCGGGGCGACTGTCTACCTGTACCGCTCCGTCCAGGCGACCGATCCGAAAGAGCGGCGCACGCTGCAGGAGGACTTTCTCGTCGGCGAGGGGCGCGTGGTCGAGGCGGGCCTCACCATGTCGCGGGTGGAGACCAATCTGTCCACCCTGGCCCAACTGCGGGTGGGGGATCGGGTGGCCCGCAGCCCCCTTCAGCGCCTCCTGCCTGCCCCGATCCCGCTGCCCGTCACGGCGGCCCCCGCCACCAGCCTGCGCCCTGCCGCGGCCGACCTCTTCGAGGTGTTGCAGGCCAACCTCGCCGCCCCCACCGAGGCCCGCCGGGCCGCCCTGCTGTCCTGGATCGGTCGCTGGCCCGACGATCCGCTGCGCCCCGCGGTGCAGGCTGAGCTGCAGGCCATGGCTCGGGCCCGGCTGGAGCCCTCTCCCGCCGCGAGCGGGGCGCCCGAAACGGCCACCGAGCCGGAGTCGCCCGATCTGGGCGCGCCGCCAGTCCCCCAGGTCTCCGGCGATGTGCTCTCCGTCTGGGGCCCCGCTCCGATCGCGTACCGCGCCGACCTCGTGGTGCCCCTCCAGGCGCGGCCGGGCGCGCCGGTGCCGGTGGTCCTGTCGCTCAGCCACCCCGAAGAGCTGCGCGACATCACCGCGATGTGGAGGCGGCAAGGAGACCCGAGCTGGACGCCAGCGCCGATGACCCCCTATGGCGACAGCGCGCGCTGGGCCGAGCTGCCGGCCCAGGAGGAGGGCGCCATCGAGGTCTTCGTGACCGCCACCCAGGCCGATGGGCTGCGGGTGGAGGCGGGCTCCAGCCCCCAACTGCCGCGCCTCGTGCCGGTGCGCGGTCTGGACGAGCCCGCGGTGCAGGCCGGCCGTCGCCTCCGCCTGCGCTACGATCGCGACGCCTTCAACAGCGAGCCCAGCCGCGATCACATCGACCACAGCCTCGTGGCCTACCGCACCCCCCTTGGCGAGCGCGGCAAGCACAGCCTCGAGGTGATGGGCGGTCGCCGCGCTGGCGCAGACCCGCGTGGCCGGCCCGTGACCCTGCAATATGGCCGCACCGCGCTCTCTGTCTTCGACGAAGCCCCCATCGGCCTGCAGCTCTCCTCGATGGTGGGCACTGATCGGGCCGGCATCAACACCGGCCGGGGCCTCGGCCTTCGCCTCGGGCGCCTCAGCCGGGCGGCCTTTACGCCCTCCGTCATCGACTGGGGCCGGGCCGGCGCGGAGTACCGCCTCGATCTGGACTGGGGCACCGTCCCCACGGTGCCGATGCGCGCGGGGGTCGTGGTGACCGATCTCCCAAACAATGGAGCGCCGCTGGGCCTCCTGCTCGATCTGGAGGCCCACCACCCCTTCACCGACCACGTCGGCCTGGGGCTCCGCGTCGGCTACGGGCTGCGCAGCATCGAGTCTGCCGGGCTCTCGGCGGGACTGTCTACGGAGCTGTCGTGGTGATCCTGCTCCTCTTTCTGATCGCGGTCGGGGTCGCCGCCCCCCTGCGCCATACGCCCCCTGCCTGGAGGCAGAACGGCGTCGATCCGGTGCTGCTGATCGGCGTGGACGATCTGGCGCTGGCCCAGGCGCTGCGGGTCTGGTACCGGCCCGTTGGCACCGAACCCTGGCAGCAGCTCCCCCTGCGCATGCGCGAGGACGGCCTCTGGCTGGCCACCCTGCCGGCCTCCAGCCTGGGCGCGGGCGCGGTCGAGTACGCGATCCTGGGGCCCGACGGCCCGCGCTTCGCCAGCCTGGAGCGGCCGTGGACGGTGGATGTGCAGCCGATCCTCGACCCGCCGGACCCGCCGAGGTCGGCGCCACCGACCTTTCGGAGCACCGCCGCGCTCCGCGGGGACTGGCGCTCCTGGGGCCCTGAGGACTGGAGCTGGTCGGGGGGGGCCTCCTACACCTACCGTCCCGGGGGCCCGATCCGTCAGTTCAGCCTGGGCTTTGAGCGGGTGCGCGGCCAGGTGCCCGGACGGAGGGCGAGCGCGGAGATCGGCTACGATCAGGGCTACGCCGCGGTCGAAGTGGAGCTCGCTCCCTCCTTCAGCTTCACGCCCCAGGTGCAATTGGGGGCCCAGGACAATTTCATCGGCGGCGGAGGCCTCTCGGCGCGGTTGGGCCAGGTCGACGGCCTGCACCTCGAGGGCTGGGTGCACGGGCTGGCGGGGGCCTATGTGTCGGTGGGCACCCAGTTCAATCTGCTGCCCCTGCCGCGCCTCCCTGTCGGCACCTTTGTAGAGGTGACCGATGGCCCGGTGCGATCGGCCTGGGGCAGCCGCCTCGGCCTCTGTACTACGCTGCCGATCGGCAAACAGGGCGCCTTCGACCTCACCCTCAGCAGCCAGGGCCGGCGGGCCGATGTGCAGGGCTTGGGCGCGGGAGGCACGCTGTCATGGTCCTTTTAGCCCTCTGGAGCGCCCTGGAGGCGGCCCCGCCGACGAGCCGCAGCGCACTGTTGCTGCTGCCCCCCTCCTCGGAGGTCGCCTCGATCCGCGCAGAGGCCGTCGAGGCTGCCCTCGCCGAGGCCCTGCGCGCCCATCCCGTCGTCACCGTGCGCACCCTGAACGCCGCCCAACGGGCCACGCTCCAGGCCGATCCGGGCTGCGTAAACGATCGAGCCTGCCTCGCCGCGCTGGCGGGCTCCCGGGTGGATGCGCTGCTGAAGAGCAGCGTGCAGGTCCACAACGGGCTGCTCAGCGTCGACCTCTCGCTCCTCGATCCCGCGGGCGCCGTGGTTCAGCGGGTGGCGATCCCCATCACGGCCCCTTCTGCCGCGCAGCTCTCCCCGGCCCTGCCGGCCCTGGTGCTCGTGCTCGATCGGGACGCCGCCGACTATGCCCGGGCGGTCTCCGGAGATGCCGATGCGGCCGCCCGCCTGCGGGCCCGCGCCCCCAACAGCCCCTGGGCCCTGGCCCTCCCGACGAGCCCGGCCGCGCCCTGAAGGGCGTCAGACGCTCTGCCAGAGGAAGGCGGTGCCGACGGCGCCACACTCCTTGGGGCAGATGAAGAAGTAGCCTTCTCCGTCTTCGCCAAAGTTGAACAGAGAGGGGTCGACGTCAAGGTCTTCGGGCACCTGCCCGAGAAAGCGCATCGGCAGCTTGCAGTGGGGGCAGTCGGGCCGCTCGGCGGTCTCGATCCACCAGGGCTGGCCGCCGAGCTTGGGGCCCTCGGGGATGGCGTCTTGCTGGGCCTCGGTCCACTCGTCGGGATCGTCGCTGGCCTCGGGCTCGGAGACGACGATGGCCCGCTCGACGGCCCAAGCGTTCAGCGGCCGGGCGGTGGGCCGATCGGGGGCGGCCAGCACGCTCACATCGCCGGCGCCGCGCACCTGGGGGATCAGGGCGTTGCAGCCCGAGCCCGGCTCGTCGGTGGCGCAGCGGCCTGCGCTTTGGGGGTTGTCGCACATGAACCAGGAGAGCAGGTGCCACTTCTTGAGGGGCAACACGTCGGGGTGGGCGGCAAACTGCCCGCAAAAGCGCATCGGCTGGCTGCAGCCCTTGCAGGTGGGCCACTGAAGGGCGCCGAGGCTGGTCGGCAGGCCGCCGAATCGGGTCTCATCGGCGGCGCCGGCGGGCTCGGGCGCGCGGACGAAGCGCAGGACGTAGGAGGTGTACACGCTAAGCCTCGATCTTCATGGAGAGGTCGACCCAGCGAGCCTGGTGGATGAGCCCGCCCATGCTGACGAGGTCGAGCCCGAGGGCCGCGAGGCGGGGCAGCCGCTCGCGGGTGATGTTGCCGCTGGCCTCGAAGAGCACCCGGCCGCGGTGGGCGGCGATGACCATCGCCATGGCGTCATCGGTCATGTTGTCGAGCAGCAGCACGTCGGCGCCGGCCGAGACGGCCTCGGCGGCCTGGGCGGCGCTCTCGACCTCCACCTCGATCTTGTGCAGGTGGTGCGCCATCCGGCGGGCGGCGACGATGGCGGCGGTGATGCCGCCGGCGGCGACGATGTGGTTGTCTTTGATCAGGATGCCGTCGTAGAGCGCGAAGCGATGGTTGTGGGCGCCGCCGGTGCGCACGGCGGCCCGCTCCAGCGACCGGTGCAAGGGCGTGGTCTTGCGGGTGTCGACCACCCGGAGC
>JBEIQK010000948.1:0-2310 GCA_040376505.1 Alphaproteobacteria bacterium
CGCCTCGGGGTTGACGTCGGGGTCTCCGTCGTCGCAGTCCCCGCCATCCGCGACAAAACCATCCCCCGGGACACAGCGGGCGGCCTCGGACTCGGGGTCGCCGTATCCATCGCCATCCTCGTCGGGGTAGAAGGCGCTGGTGCCGGTGAGGGGGGCGTCATCCACGCGCCCATCGCAGTCATTGTCCTGCTCATCGCAGATCTCAGACGCCCCGGGGTAGCTGGCGGCCTCGGTGTCATCGCAGTCGCCGCTGAGCGCGACATAGCCGGCGCTGGGCGCTTCGCAGGCGGTGACCGCGGTGCGCGCGTCGCCGAAGCTGTCGCCGTCGGCGTCGGCATACCAGGTCTCAGGGTCTACGGGCGACTCGTCGACCTCACCATCACAGTCCTCGTCCACCCCGTCACAGCGCTCGGCGCGGCCGGGAAAGATGGCGGCGTCGCCGTCATCACAGTCATCCGCCGTGAGCAGCCAGTTGGCGCCGGGCGGCGCGCAGGCGAGCAGCCCGGAGTCGGGGCTGGCGTGGCCGTCCTGGTCGGCGTCGACATACCAGGTACGGTCGACGGGGTCTTCGTCGACCACGCCATTACAGTTGTCATCCTCTCCATCACAGAACTCGTCGGCGCCGGGGAAGCGCTGGCGGTCCTGGTCATCGCAGTCGCCCTGGGCCTCGGAGAAGCCGTCGTGGTCATCGTCGATCACCTCGGCGCGGCGCTGGTTGTAGAGGTCCTCGTTGACGAGGCAGGCGGTGAGGGAGAGGAGGAGCAACATGGCTCAGTTGACCCCGCCGACAGGGGGCTGAACAGGTGTGCGGAGCTGGTACTGGGCGGGGCCCACCGAGATGGGGCCGGCCAGCGTGGCGAGGGTGCCCTTGGCGAGGCGCAGGTCGAGGCCCCAGGGGCGTGGGAAGATGACCAGATCGAGCTTGTAGCCGGGGCCCTTGGCGGTGACGCGGTAGGGGCCATTGTCCTGGGCGGTGGCCGGCCAGGCGGCGAGGCGGCCGATTCCGGGCTGGTCGAGCTCCAGCAGCGTGGCGCCGCTGGGATCCTGAATGAGGTTGAGGGTGACGAAGGGGGTGTCGCGGTGGGCGGGCTCCAGGCCGAGGGCGGCGAGGGTGAAGCCGGGCATCAAGCGGGTGATCATCGCTTCAAGATCAGACCAGGAGAGGGCGGCCTGGGCGGGGGGCGCGACCCGGGGCGCGCCGGTGGCGCAGGTGTGCAGGATGGAGAGATCCGGGTTGGCCTGGACGCCGGCTTCGGTGAGGGCCTCCCAGGTGATTCCGGCGAGGTCAAGGCCGTCGCCCGGCAGAATAATCCGAGGGCGGGCCGGCGTGAGCAGAAAGGTGGTGCTTCCAGCGCGCAGGCGGAGGGACTGGGCGCCTCGCCAGTTGGTGACGTTGATCTCGCGGGCCTTCGCGCCGCCGAGGGCCGCGGCGCCGCCGCGGAGGAAGGGCTGGGCGCCTTGACCGAGGTCGAAGAGGCGGACTTGGGAGCGGGATGTCGCGCCGGGGGTACACATCGGCGGCGGGGGTGCAGCGGGGGGCGTGGGAACGGTACCGTCGACGGTGAGCATCATCGCGGATGTGGTGCCGTCGGCGTTGGGGTAGGTGCCGATGCGCTCGCAGTCCTCAATGGAGTCGGAGTCGGGATTGGTGCGCGTGACGTAGACCGTGTAGGTGCCTGCCGCCGACACGGGTGCGTCGGGATGTAGATCATAGTCACCGCCTTCATCCAGCGTTGAGCTGTTGTGGTCAAAGGCGTACCAGTTGCCGTCCCATGTGCCGTTGTTGTTGTCGGAGACCTGGGCGGTGGAGGCGATGGCGGTAGGGGTCTCGATCGCGACAGCTGCGGGCTCGGGCTCAGACTCCCACGCAGAGCCATGGTGAGCGGACACGGCCCGTGTGACGGTGACGCCGGTGACGGTGGCGAGACGGGTGTCGGTGATCGTGTAGGTGCAGGCACATTCGACGTACTTGTACTCAGTTAAGTCCTGCTTCAGATAGTAGTCCTCCGTCAGCGGAAAGTGTTGTGAATACGTGTGTTGTTCCGCTTCCTCACATTTCATCGGCATCCCCACCGTCGCATCCAGGTTCGGCTGGTTCACATCCAGCGCCATCGCCCCCGTCGCGTCCCACTCCACCTCCTCCCCATCCAGGTAGGTGTCATTATCGGTGTCCTCATCCGCCGGATTCAGCCCCAAGGGCAATTCATCCGCATCATCGAGCCCATCCTCATCGGAGTCCGTGAGGCAGGGGTTGGTGCTATACTCGTGCACCTCATCCCCATCGCTCAGCCCGTCGCCATCGGTGTCGGC
>JBEIQK010000011.1:0-26589 GCA_040376505.1 Alphaproteobacteria bacterium
ATCACCCTGCGCGAGGGCCGCTTTGGCCCCTACGTCACCGACGGCGAGACCAACGCCACCCTGCCCCGCGGCAGCAGCCCCGACGCCCTCACCCTCGAAGAGGCCATCGAGCTCATCCGCAGCCGCGAGGGGGCGCCGAAGAAGGTCAAGCCCGGCCGCAAGCCCCCGGCCGCCAAGGCCGCCGCCCCCGCGAAGAAGCCCGCGGCCGAAAAGAAGGCCAAGGCCACGCCGATCGAGGTGGAGGCCCCCGTCGAGGCGCCCGCCCCCGCGAAGAAGGCCGCCGCCACAAAGAAAGCGAAGTCCGCGCCGGCCCCCGAGGCCGCCGCCCCTGCCAAGAAGAAGCCGGCGGCGAAGAAGAAGGCCTGAGACCCCGGTGGGGCCGGCTCAGAAGAAGAGCAGGCCCCACTCCTGGTTGATCAAGCGCATGAACTCCGGATCAAAGGTGCCCTCCTGCTCAAAGAGCACCTCGGCCACCACCCGCCGGACATCCTGCAGGGTGATGATGCCGCCCAGCGGGCTCAAGTCGAGCAGGCGGTCGTTCACCAGGTTGAGCATGTGATCGTCGAGGTGCCCGAGCTCCACCAGGACGTCGAGGAGCTGGCTGGCCGCGGGCTCGACCTCCATCACGGAGCTGGCGATTGAGCTGGGCGGCGGGGTGGGCGGGCGCATCGGTCTCCACGCAAACGGAAGCGGTCGCCCGGTAACCGCTCGATCTGGCCGAGCAACTCCAGGGAGGCGAGCTGCGCGGCCAGAGACCGGGCGTCGAGGCCCAGGGCCAGCGAGAGGCTGTCGAAGGCCGACTCCTCTCGCAGCAAGGCCAGCAGCGGATCATCGGCGACCTCGGCGACAGCCGGCACATGGCCAATCGCCTCCATCACGTCGGCCGACCCGCGCACGAGGCGGGCCCCATGCGCGAGGAGATCCAGGCAGCCCTCGCTGTTCTCCATCAGCGGGTGGCCCGGCACCGCCATCAGCTCCCGACCCAACTCCAAGGCCTGCCGGGCGGTGATGAGGGCGCCGGACTGCCGCCGGGCCTCCACCACCACGGTGGCCGCGCCCAGGCCGGCGATGATGCGGTTGCGGGCCGGGAAGGTGTAGCGGGTGGCCGGGTGGCTCGGCAGCAGCTCGGAGAGGATGAGGCCCCCTGCCGCGAGGATGGCGTCGATCAGCCGCTGCTGGTGCGAGGCGAAGGGAACGCCGAGCCCCTGCCCCACCACGGCGATGGTGCGCGCCAGCGACCCGCCGTGGGCCGCGGCGTCGATGCCATGCGCGAGGCCGCTGACCACCACGAGGCCGGCGCCCGCCAGCTCCTGGGCGAGGCGGCTGGCCATCCGGCGGCCCAATTCGGTGCACTGGCGCGAGCCCACCACCGCCACCCGCGGGGCCTGGAGCAGGGCCGGATCCCCCTGGTAGAAGAGCACCGGCGGCGCGTAGGGCTGGGCGGCGAGGTCGGCCGGGTAGGCCAGCGAACCCAGGCAGAGGTGCGGCCCCCCGTCAACCAGCGGGGTGCCCCCGCGCAGCAGGGCGAGGTGCCGCGCTTCGACGCCCAACGCGGCCATGCGCGCCGGCGATGCCGCGGCGATGCCGTCAGCGTCGAGGCCAGCGGCGAGGAGGGGCGAAAGGTCGATGCGGCCGCTGTGGAGGGCGGCGGCATGCCAGAAGAGAGAGAGGGTCACGGGCGGCTCGGCCCGGTCTGCCAGACACCCCCCCCCCTAATGCGCGCCCCTCCCCGCTGTCACTAGGGCTCGGTGGGCATCTTCTGCACCACCCGGTAGCCGACCTGGATGTTGCGGTCGGCCTCGGTGATGATGGCGGTGCTGCTGTCGTCGTTGACGGCCACGATGACCGCCCGGCCGATCACGGCAGGGGGCAGCTCGAGGTCTTCTTCGCGGCGGTCCAAGGCCTCGTCGCGCGACTCGATGATGTAGAAGGAGGCGCCCACCCGCACGCCGTCGCCGCGGCCACGGTTGATGAAGATGGGCTCGTCGATGCTGAGCAGGCGGTGCTCGGGGTAGGAGCGCGCGATGATGTTGCCGGCGATGTCGCCGGTGGGGGCCACCACCTCGATGTCGACCGCGACGTTGTGGGCCGGGCCCACCAGATCGCCGCGCTCGATCTCCTCCCAGGACTGGCGCACCACCGCGGTGACGTAGTCGCCATAGCGGTGGATGATCTTGGCCTCGGCGACGACCTTGTAGAGCGAGCCGTACTTCTCGCGGTCGGAGCCCTTCACCTTCTTGGTGACGAGGCGGAAGATGCTGACCACGTCGCCGCAGTCGTAGGCATCGGGATCGTCGAGCTTGAGGTAGAGCAGGTCGCGCTCAGCGAGGATGGTGCCCTGGGGCTTGGCCTTGGGCACCGTGCCGTAGACCTCCACCTCGTCGGGCTCGCGCAGGAAGGTGGGGGCGATGTAGGTGCGGGCCGGCTTGACCCGGGTGAAGCGCATGTCGGGGCCGCAGTCGGCGTCCACCGTGCCGTAGTTCATCGCCTGCACGCCGTAGCCGTTGCGCGAGGGGCCGCCGGTGTCGAGGTCGACCGAGGGCGGCTCGAGCAGGGTGCCCATCCGAAAGCGGATCTTGTTGCCCGGGTAGATCCAGTGCGGATTGGTGACGTAGTCGTTGATCGACCACAGCCGCGGCCAGTAGAAGGCGTTGCCCAAAAAGGCGCTGGAGATCTCCCACAGCGTGTCGCCCGTCTGCACGGTGTAGTAGTCGGGCAGGTTGGTGCCGGCGGTGCCCCCCATCGAGACGACGTCGCCCATGTTCTGGGCGATGGTCTCCACCGGCTCTTGCGCAGCAGCCGGCGCAGCGAGGTGGAGGGCAGTGAAGACGAGGGCAGACAACATGGGGGGCATCTCCTGCTCCGCCGGGGAGCGTCCCAGCTTTGACTCAGGATGTCAAGGGTCAGGCGCGGCCGTAGTCGTCCTCATGCCGCACCACGTCGTCCAGTTCGGCGGTGGAGACCTCAAAGATCTCCAGATCGGTGATCGCCCGCATCCGGTGGCGCGTGCCCGGTGGGATCTCGGTGCTCTCGCCCACCTGGAGGAGCTCCACCCGCAAGCCGCCTTGCCCATCGTCGCGGGTGAGCTCGAGCAGGCCGCGCGCCACGCGGATCGTCTCGTGCTTGACCTCGTGGTGCTGCAGCGACAGGCGGTGCCCCTCGCGGATGAAGAGCACCTTGCCGACATAGCCGGCGGCCTCTGCCCAAATCTCTTCGTGGCCCCAGGGCTTCTCAACGCGGCGGGCCACCCTCACGGGGCCTCCGCCACCACCAGATCGGGGGCCCCCAACTGGATGGCGAGGCGCTCCCGGGCCGTCTCGGCCTCCTTGCGCGAGGTGAAGCCGCCCACCCGCACGCGGTACCAGGTCTGGCCATCGACCAGAGCCCCCACGCGGTAGGCCTTCAACTTCTGCTCGGTCAGGGCCGCCACCCGCGCGTCGGCGGTGGCTGCGTCGGGGGTGGTGGCGACCTGCACGCTCCAGCCGGTGGTGACGGCGGCGCCGGCATTGGGGGCGTAGGTCGGGGCGATCTCCGGCCGCGGGCCGACCAGGTTGACCGGGCCCGCCGGCGCTTCTTGCGGCGTCACCGTCTGCACGCTCACCTCGCCGGAGAGGACCTCGGGGAAGACGAGGCGATCGGCCCGCTCGGGCGTGACCATCTCGCCGGTGGGGGCGATGCTGGCCTGGGCGAACTCCACCTCGCGGAGCAGCGCTTCGAGCGCCTCTTCGTCGGCCGGATCGGGGAGGAAGGGCGAGGGGCCGGCCGAGGCCACCGAAGGCACCACCTCCGACTGCCGACGCCCCACCTGCATCCCCACGAGGAAGGCCAGGGTGGCGATCAACAAGGAGGAGACGCCGATGGCGGCGAGGTGGCTCCGGGTGATCCAGATTTGGCGGTCCCGCTCGCGGCTGGAGCCGGGAGCGCGGGGGCGGGCGATCTCAGACATGGGGGCCGGTTATCCGATGCGATGCCCCATGTCTGCCCTAAGCGCTCTTGTCATGTCAAGATCCTGACCTCAGGTTGACTCAAGGGGTAAGGTCGCCGAAAGGGCGCAGGATCTCGACGGTGGCGCTCTCGATCAGGCCCTCGGAGAAGCCGCCGATCTCGTGGGTGAGTCGATCGAGGAAAGATCGCGCCGCCGCCGCCTCGTTGCTGACGATCGACAAGGCCATCACGGCGCGGCCGTGATCGTCGAGCGATCCAACCTCGGCGGCGTGCAGGTGGTGCCGGGCCTTGACCCGATCGCGGAGTTGGGCGACCACGCGGCGCTTGTCTTTCAGGGAGCGGGCGCCGGGGATCAGCAGGGAGAGCCGGAGGACACCGACCCAGATGGACTCGTCAGGAGCAGGCAGGAACATGGTTGCCGGGGAGGGCGCAGGTTGCCCCCGCTACGCGGCCGCCTCTTCGCTATCCCGCAGGCCGCCCATCTGGTGCAGGGCCCGCCGCGTATAGACCCGGGCCATCTGCCGCCGCCAGGCCACGTCGCCCGCCACCGAGCCCTGGGGCCGGCTGCGCTGAAAGACCAGCTCGGCGATCTCCTCGATGACGAGCGTGTCGAGCGCCCGCCCGACGAAGGCATGGAGGCCAGGAACGAGCTTCGGCTGCGGGTTGATCGCACCCACCACGATGTCGAGCGCCGCGATGGCGCCGTCTTCCTGACGCAGCGAGACGGCGAGCCCAAGCTGCGGGAAGTCGATGGCGTCGCGGGTGCGCAGCTTGCTGTAGGAGCCCACCGTGCCCGCCGCCGGCCGGGGCACCACCACCTCGGTGAGCAGCTCGCCCGGCTCGATCTTGAGGTGCTTCATGCCATTGAAGGCATAGAGCTCGCGCAGGGGCAGAAGGCGATCGCCGCCCGCTCCGCGCAGGCGGATGCGGGCGTCCAGCGTGAGCAGCACGGGCACGGTGTCGGAGGACTGCGCGGCCACGCAGGTCTTGGGGCCGCCCACCACATGGCACCAGCTGCCCTCGGCCTTGAGGCAGTGGCCCAGGGAGGCCCGCCAGTGGGCGGTCTGGTTGTAGAAGAGGCAGCGGGTGTCGAGCAGGATGTTGCCGCCGATCGTGCCCATGTTGCGGATCTGCGGCCCAGCGACGAGGCCGGCGGCGGCCGCCAGGGCGGGTAGGGCCGCGCTGCGGGCGAGCTGCGAGAGGCGGGTGCCGGCGCCGATCACGATCTGATCGGCCTCTTCGCGGATGCCGGCCGGCAGGGCGCCGGCGATGTTGACCACGCGAGGCGGCGAGAAGAGGCCCTGCTTGATGTTGGGCAGCAGATCGGTGCCGCCGGCCACGTAGAGCGCGCCCGGCACCGCGGAATGGAGGTCCACCGCCTCGTCGAGGCTGCGGGCGGAGACCAGCTCAAAGGGCGTCATCCTCAGCATGGGTGCACCTCGGCGAGGGCGGCCCGGACGCGATCCGGGGTGAAGGGGATGCGGCGCAGGCGGATGCCCACCGCGTCGAAGATGGCGTTGGCGATGGCCGGGATGATCGGGTGCAGCGGCCCCTCGCCGGCCTCCTTGGCGCCGTAGGGCCCGCCGGGATCGAGGGTCTCGATGATCTTGGTGAAGATCTCCGGCGTCTCCATCGCGGTGGGGATCTTGTAGTCGAGCAGGTTGGGCCCGGTGTGCAGGCCGCGCTCGTCGAAGAGCTGCGCCTCCATCAAGGCCTCGGCGAAGCCCATGTAGACGCTGCCCTCGACCTGGCCCTCCACCAGCGTGGGGTTGAGGGCCCGGCCGCAGTCATGGGCCACCCAGACCTTCTCAACCCGCACCACGCCGGTCTCCTCGTCGACCACCACCTCGGCGACGTGGGCGGTGGTGGAGTAGGCCGGGCTCGCGCCGATGCTCCCCCCCCGATACTCACCGCCGACCTCGCGGGTGCGGTAGCCGCCGGTGGTGCCCAGCGTGCCGCTGTGGGCCTCGGCGATCTGCAACACCTGCTGCACCGGGAGGGAGCGGTTGGGGTCGCCCTTGTCGTACCAGGTGCCCAGCCCCACGCCGACCTGCTCGGCCGGGACCTTCCAGTGGGCGGCGAGCCCCTCGATCATCCGCTGGCGCAGGGCGCGGCCGGCCTCCTGGGCGGCGAGGCCGCACATATAGGTGACCCGCGAGCTGTACGAACCCAGATCCACCGGGGTGAGATCGGTGTCATGGCTCACCACCACGATGTCATCGGGGGGAACGCCCGTCTCTTCGGAGACGATCCAGGTGAGCATGGCGTCGGAGCCCTGCCCAATGTCGCTGGCCCCGCAGAAGATCGTGATCTTGCCGCTGCGATCGCCGCGGAGCTGCACGCCAGACTGGGGCATCTGGTTTGGATAGATCGGGTAGGCGGTGCCCGAAATGTACATGGAGCAGGCCACGCCGAGGCCGCGCCCCCGGGGCAGCTTGTTCCACCGTTCAGCCCAGCCCGAGGCGGCGCTCACCGAATCCAGACAGGCGGCGAGGCCGGTGCTGGGCAGGAGCTGACCGTTTACGGTGCGCTCTCCCGAGCTCATGGCGTTGCGGCGGCGCAGCTCCATGGGGTCGAGGCCGAGCTTGTGGGCCAGTTCGTCAATGGCACACTCAAAGGCGAAGCGGGGCTGCACCGAGCCGTGGCCGCGCTTGGGGCCGCAGGTGGGCTTGTTGGTGTAGAAGCGCGCCGCCTTGAAGCGGTAGGCCGCCATCTGCACCGGCCCGGTGAGGAGCTGGCCGGCGTAGTAGGTGGTGATCATGCCGAAGGAGTGGTAGGCGCCGCCATCGATGCGGATGCGGCTGTCGACGGCGGTGATGCGGCCATCGGCATCTCCGGCGACCCGCATGACCATCTCCATCGGATGCCGCCCGCGGTGGGCGTAGAAGACCTCTTCGCGGGTGTAGAGGATCTTCACGGGCCGGCCGGCCTTCTTGGCGAGAGCCGCCACGCAGAACTCGAGGTCGAAGGGCTCGGACTTGCCGCCGAAGGCCCCGCCCAGGGCTGGCTGGATGACCCGGATCTTCGACTGCGGCGTGCCCAGCACCTTGGCCAGCTCGCGGTGCAGGTAGTGGGGCACCTGGGTGCTCGACCAAACCGTGAGCCCGCCGTCGCGGCCCCAGTCGCCGATGGCGCAGTGGGGCTCGATGGGGGCGTGGGTGTTGCCCTCGTAGAACCAGGCCTCGTTCACCTCGGCGGCCGCGTTGGCGAAGCCGCCATCGACATCGCCGAAGGACAGCTCCACCTCCTTGCAGAGGTTGTCCTTGCGGGGGCGGCCCTTCCAGTCGGCCTCGTGGACGAGGGCCTTGTTGCCTTCGGCCTCATCGAGGGTGAGCACGGCGGGCAGCACTTCGTAGTCGACGCGGATGAGGTCCATCGCCCGGATGGCGGTCTCCTCGTCGACGGCGGCCACGGCGGCCACGCCATCGCCGACGTAGCGCACCTTGTCGATGGCCAGCGCGGTCTCGTCGGGGGTCCAGGGGATGACGCAGTAGGGGGTGGGCAGCTCGGCGCCAACGAGGACGGCATAGACGCCGGGCAGGGCCTCCGCGGCGGAGGTGTCGACGCTGCGGATGCGGGCGTGGGCGTGGACGCTGCGCAGGATGCGGCCATGGGCCATGCGCGGCAGGGCGATGTCGTCGGTGTAGGGCTCGGCGCCGGAGAGCTTGCGCAGGGCATCGGCCTTGCGGCCGCGGCCACCCAGGACGAGGAAGCCGTCGGCCGGGGCGCTGGTGAGGGCCGGCATCGGGATGGAGGCCGTGCGGCGGTCGCCCTTGCCGTCGAGGTCGCGGGCGGCGAGGTGCACGGCCTCGATGATCTTGGTGTAGCCGGTGCAGCGGCAGAGGTTGCCCGACAGGGCCGCCTTGATCTCTGGCGTGGTGGGCTGCGGGTTCTCGTCGAGCAGGGCCTTGGCCGAGCAGACCATGCCCGGCTGGCAGAAGCCGCACTGCAGCGCGCCGCAGACGTCGAAGGCCCGCGGCAGGGCGCCGGTGATGCCCTCGATCGTGGTGATGGCGCGGCCTTCGGCGAGGCCGGCCAGGGTGCAGCAGGACAGCACGGGCTGGCCGTCCATCAGCACGGTGCAGGCGCCGCAGTCGCCCTTGTCACAGCCCTGCTTGGTGCCGGTGAGGCGCAGCTTGTAGCGCAGCACCTCGAGCAGGGTCCAGTGGGCGGGGGCGAGGACCTCGGCCTCATCGCCATTGATGCTGAGGGTGAGCGGTATCGACCGCCGGGCGGGCTCGTTCACGCGACCTCCGGGCCGGCCCCCTAACCAGCCTGCACGGAGGGGCCCGGCCCGGCTACGCTGCGGCAGAGAGTCCGCCATGCCCCGTCGCCTCCTCCCCTTCGCTGCCCTGCTGGTCGCCGGCCTCGCATTCGCCCGCAAGGAGGCCGAAGCGGAGCTCCCGCACCTCACCCCGGTGCCCACCGCCGTGGCCGTGATGCAGATCGACCACGACGCCCGCGACCTGCACTACAGCGGGCCGGCGCGCATCCGCGTCTCGGGCGGCAAGTCGCCCACCTATGAGCTCGAAGACTTCGATCAGGCGCGCATCTTCCGCCTGGGGCTGAAGAGCGTGGCGCCCTTGGTCTTCGCCGAGCCCGAGGATGGCGGGGCCTGGGCCGGCAGCTTCTCCCAAGACAAGCACCGGCTCAACGCCACCCTCACCCGCACCTATGCCGACGGGAGCGCTGGCACGCTGCGCCTCGCCGCCGATCTCGCGCCGACGCCGGGGGCCCGGCCGGCCGACTGGGTGAAGGCTGGCACCGTGCTCTACTTTGGGCGGGCCTACCCCGACAAGCCGATCACCCAGCAGGTGCCCATGGCGCTGACCGTGCGGATGGGCTCCACCACGGCGACGGGCGGCCGGCCGATGTCCTGGAAGAGCGACCTCGACCCGGCGACCCAGGAGGTCATCACCGGGGCCCTGTCGGCCAGCGGCACCCGCACGGTCAGCCCCGCGGTGGCGGCGAGCACCGACCGCCACTCCGACCGCTTCGACGAGAGCGCCGATCTGCCCGGCGTCACCAGCCTCTTTGTCTCGGCGACCACCTACCAGAACCTCGTCGGCGTGGGCGGCGCTCCCTGGGAAGACGTGGAGATCGGCGGCCGGTCGATGTTGATGCGCAGCCGGCGGGTGGATGTGGTGGTGCAGGCCGACGACCACCTGTGGACGATCCCGGCCATCCTGGCCACGGCCTATGGGGGCGAGGCCCGCTACCTGATCGCCGATGATCCGCAGAACCCGCTGATCCTGGCGGCGCACCGGCCAGGCTACGATGTGCGGCTGATGGCCATCGACAAGCCCTGAGGGCGGGCGGCGCTCCCTCTCAGACAGAAAGGCGCTGTGTTTCGCACCGAAGACAGGTACGAGACCTCGACCACCCGAACCCGGGCGGTCGAAGCCCAGATCAACCCTCGATCAGCGCGCCGGTGTCGTCGTCGCCATCGTCCTCGTCCTCGTCCTCATCGTCGTCGCCGTCCTCATCCTCACCTTCGTCCTCACCCTCACCCTCGTCGCCACAGTCGTCGTCGCCCTCGTGGCCCTCATCCTCGTCGCCCTCGTCGTCGGCGTCGTCATCGTGATCGTCCGCCTCGCCGCAGCTCCCCGAGGCGCCGGAGGCCGCGCGGCCCGACTGGCCACCCCCATCCCGTGAAGCGTCGCCGAAGAGGCCAGCGCCATCCTCACAGCCCACCGCAAAGGTGAGCAGACCACCGAGCAGAATCAACAGAATCTTGTCCGAGATCATTCGGGCTCCCAGGCGGCGCGAAGGGCGCCGCACTTGGTTTGTAGCGCCGGCGGTCGCTGTACCCGGGATGGCATCAGGCCCATGCAGGCTGTGATTCGTACCGTCTACCGGTACAAGGTCTCCGCCCCCCAACGTACTCCCAATTGGTACAAAATCACCCCCACCGCAAGTCGGATACCCGATTGAAGGCGCCGGCCCGGCCCCGACAAAGGTACCCCAATCCTCCCATGGCACCACCCGACATCTACGCCTACCTCGACTATCGCGCCTACCTCCGGGACTGGTTTACAGCCAAAAAGGAGGCCAATCCGCGCTTCAGCCACCGCCTCTTCGCCCGCAAGGCCGGCCAGAAGTCGCCGAGCTTGCTGCTGCACGTGATGGAACGCGAGCGGAACCTCACCCCCTCCACCGTCGACGCCTTCAGCGCCGCGATCGGCCTGGGCCCCGACGAGTCGGAGTTCTTCGCCGCCCTGGTGCAGCTCGACCAGTCCGAAGACGCCGACGAGCGCAACCGGGCAATGGAGAAGGTGCGCGCCACCCGCCGCTTCCGCGAGGCCCGAAAGATCGAAGGCGCCTCTTTTGAGTACCTGTCGAGCTGGATCTTCCCCGCGGTGCGGGAGCTGGCGACGGTGAAGGGCTTCCGGGCCGACCCGACCTGGATCGCCGCCACCCTGCGCCCGGTCATCACCTTGGCCGAGGCCCAGACCGCCCTGGAGCTGCTCTTCACCCTTGGCATGCTGGTGCGCGAGGAGAGCGGCGCCGTGCGGGTCTCCGACGGCAGCCTCGTCACGCCCCATGAGGTGCGCAGCCTCGCGGTGCACAACTACCACCGCTCCATGCTCACCCGCGCCCGCGAGGCGCTGACCGCTTTTCCTCACACCGAAAGGCACTTTTGCGGCGTCACTGTGGCGATCGCCCCAGAGCTGCTGCCCCGCTTGAAGCGCGAGCTGGACCAGATGCAGGAGCGCATCCTCGACCTGTGTGACTCCTCGACCCAAGACCGTACTCAGGTGCTACAGGTGAACCTGAACCTGTTTCCCTTGACCGCCCCGACCCCTGGAGCCTCGGAATGACCCGCATCGCCCCTACCCTCCTGATTCTGGCCCTCGTCGCCTGTCGGGCCGAGGAGTCCTCCCAGGGGACAGCGGTGGGCAACCCGATCGGCATGGTGCCGCGCGCGGCGGAGAGCGCGACCCTCCGCCTGAGCCAGGCGTCGGCGCCCTTTGACCTGATCGAGCTTCGCCCCTGCGCGGGCGAACCCGTCTATGAGCCCGTGCGCTCCACCATCGACCTCCTGGCCAACGCGCCCCTCAGCCTGCCCGCCGGTCGCTGGTGCGGGCTCAAGCTCTACCTCTCCGGCCCGGTGCAGATGACCGCGGTGGGCACCGACGGCGTCAGCGCCCTCTCCGCTACCTTGACGGTGCCGTCGATCTACTTCAACGCCGACAGCGCCTTCGGCGAGGCGCCGACCTATGTGATGGAGTTGGGCGCGCCGAACTGGTGGGACCCCTACGAGAGCCTGCTGCAGAGCGGCGAGACCGTCGCCCTGGCCAGCGACGCTGCGGCGGCGGTCGCCCTCGCCGCCGTCCTGGCCCAGGACTCCTCTGTCTTCGAAGATCAAGACGCCAACGGCGAAGTCTCGGCCGGCGAGCGCGACAAGGGCGCGTCGGCCGAGGGCGATGACGACGACGACTCCGACGATCCCGACGACAGCCATGACAGCGACGACGACACCGATCATCCCGCGTCGCGAACCGACACCGGTGAGTCGGGCGACTGAGGCCCCATGCGGGTGATCCTCAGCCGGAAGGGCTTCGACAGCGCCGCAGGCGGGATGCCCAGCCCGATCCTGCCGGACGGTCGTCTGTGCAGCCTGCCCATCCCCGCCGACGCGCAGGGAGACCGGCCTGCTGATCCGCAGCGCTACGACGAGATCATCGTCCAGGGCACCCCCCTTTCACAGTGGTTGACCGAGCTGGCGCCGCGCCGCCAGCACCCCATCCACGCCCACCACGATCCCGATCTCGACCCGGCCTCCCGCCCCCGCCGGCCCGGCTGGCGGCCCAACCTTGGACAGATCGGTGGCGCCCAACGCCACCTGATCGACCAGGGCGTGGGGCCCGGCGATCTCTTTCTGTTTTTTGGTTGGTTTCGACAGACTGAGCACCACCAGGGCGCCCTGCGCTGGGCCCGCGGCGCGCCCGACCAACACATCGTCTTTGGCTACCTTCAGGTGGAGTCTCTTCAGCCCCTCGGCCTCGACGATCCGCTGCCCGACTGGGCCGCCGACCACCCCCACGCCCGACCCTGGCGGCGGGCTCGCCCCAACAACGCCCTGTGGGTGGCGCGTGAGCGCCTCACCCACCGGCACCTCCCCGGCGCAGGTCTGTTCACCAACCGAGTCGACCGCGTGTTGACCGCGCCCGGCGGCGGGCCCCGCTCCCTCTGGCAGTTGCCGCCCTGTCTGCGGCCCTGCTTCATCAGCCACCACAGCCCGCACAGCTGGAGGGGAGACCGCTTTCAGTCGGTGGCGCGCGGCCAGGAGCTCGTGGTGCATGCCACCGAGGAGGCCGTCGACTGGGCGATTCGGCTGATCGATCCAACCTGAGCAGCCCGAAAGACCGCCCCCGCAGGCCCTACCCGCGTCGCAGCAGCGCCGCCATCTCTGCGCAGGCAGCGGCGTGCAGCGCATCGACCTGCGCCTCCTCCCGCGCCGGGTCGTAGGGGGGTGGCCGAAGGGGCGCGCTCAGGAATGCCCGCAGCGGCACCTTGCGCGGCAGCAGGCTCAGGCCCCGCCCGCGCAGCAAGGGCACCGGCAGATGAAAACGGTGGTAGATCGAATCGGTCAGTCGACTGGCATAGACCCGAAAGATGTCATCCGCCGCCGGGACGGCCCCGAAGATCATCGGCACGCCGCACCGAAGCGCGAGGCGAACAAAGCCCCGTCGACCCTCCCAGCGGCTCTGTCGACGCTCGGACGCCGGCCGCAGGGACTCCCACATGCCGCCGGGCGCCACCCCCAGGATGTGGCCCTCGCCCAGCAGCCGCTCGCCCGCCTCGGGGCTCGCCGGCACCAGGCCCACGTTTCGCGCAAAGGCGCGCAGCCCGGGGATCTGAAAGATGCGATCGTCGCCGAGTCCCCGCGGGAGACGGCCGGTGCCCTGGTAGATGGCGTCGGCCAGCAGAAAGCCGTCGTAGGTGGCGAGGCTGTGGTGCACCACCAGCAAGGCCGCACCGGTGGCCGGCACATGTTCCAGGCCTTCAAGGGCGAACTGGTGGTAGCGGTAGAGCGGGCCGAGCAGACGGCGGGCCTGCTCCAGGAAGGCATCGTCCTGCGGGCGTGAGGCGTCCATGGGGAGGCTCTAAGCACGCCCGGCGCGCCGTCGAGGGCTCCTGGGCCCCCTACAGCGGCTGGCTGAAACCAACGCGCGCCGTGTTGACAAGTCCGAGGCCGTGAACGCCGATCTGCAGCCTCTTGCCGTCGTCGCCGATCTGCCGCTGCCAGTCGACGCCGGGCAGAACGCCCATCAACCCGGCCCGCAGGCTGCTGCGCTCGCCCACCTCCCAACGAACCCCGAACTCCCCGATCACCGCGATGGGCTCCAGGTAGAACGGCTCCACGCCGCTGTCCGGATCGGCCACCGCCCCCACCAAGGGGATGGAGACATCGACGCGCACATGGTCGCCGCCCGTGTCAATGGCCAGGCCGGCGAGCCCGCCAGACGTAAACTCCCCGTAGAAGATGCCCATGCCCGCAGCGACCCAGGGGCTGACCACCAGCCGGCGCTCCTCCACCACGGGGCCGCGCAGGCTCACCCAGAGGCCGCCGAGCGGGTCGGAATCCGCGGCCGCGCCGAAGGCCTGCGCGCGAACCGCCATGCCCTCTCCCACCGGAACATCGGCCCCAAGCGAGGCTGCGCCGCCGATCCCCCACATGCCGCCGCAGTCGCCTGAGCCCATGCAGTATCCGGTGAACCGGACGGCGCCGCCGCCGATCCCCGCCATCGCGGTTGGGGTCTCGGGGAGCAGGGCGGCGGGCGAAACCTGGGCGGGAGGGGTTCCAACGTCGGCGTGGGCGACAAACAGGGACACGATCAAGGGGGCAAGCATGAAGACTCCATGGGGCCTGAGCTAAGCCAAAGCAAGAATCGCGCCACCCGCGAGTGTGCGCAACCCAGGCCCGCAAAGCCCCCCTTCCCCGGCGTCGGTCGCGGCAGGCTCCGACATCGGTGTCAGGGTCAACCCCGCCCCGGTGCCCCGGCCACCCCGGCGCGTCGGGGACACCCCAGAGGCCGGCCTCCCCCTGGGCGCCGCGGCCGCGCCGTGCCACAATGATCCGAGCAGGAGCCCCCATGTCCGCCGACGCACCCGACCTGTCCGTCACCGTCACCGCCGAGATCGCCGATCTGCACCGCTTCTTCGTCGACTGGGTCACCGGCACGCTGCCCGCCAGCGAGCCCGCCTTCGAGGGGGGCTTCCTCTCCCGCATGGACCCCGCCTTCCGCTGCATCGAGCCCGACGGCGCCGTGGTCAGCCTGCAGGAGCTCGCGCCCAGCGTGCGCCGCGCCCATGGCAAGAATCCGGCCTTCAGCACCTCCATCCATGGCGTGATCCTCTGCGCCACCTCCGCCGAGCTGGTGGTGGCCACCTACGAAGAGCGGCAGCAGAACGCGCTGTCAGCCAGCAGCCCCGACAACACGCGCCGCGCCACCGCCGTCTTTCGGGTAGACCCGAGCGCGCCGCGGGGCCTGCGCTGGCTGCATGTGCAGGAGACCTTGCTGCCCGGGTGAGCTCCGTCCACCCGCGCGCCGAACGAATCGCTCAAGATGAACGATCCACCCAGCACCCGCCCGTTCTACACGATGCAGGCGCTCCAACGGCGAGGCCCACCCTCGAAACGTGAACGGAGGGGCCGCCTTGCGACGCCGTCGGCGGCACCCCCACCTTCTAACGACGGAGTCCCCAGGGCCAGAACCCTGGCCGATGTCAAAGCCAGCCTCGACCCTGCGCGCCGGGGAGGTGACGCGCATCCGTCTCTCCTTCCTCCGTTTATTTTTTGATGGGGTCGGCGGTGAGGGAGCATGAGGGGTCCGCCCGCATCGGTGCGAGCCCCTCTGCATCCGGCGCAAGGGCACCGGCTGAGCCGGCTCGGCGGGGGGGCTTCGACCGGTTAGCGCCGGGGCCTCTCCCGGGAGCCCCCGTGCGCCTCGCCCTCCTGCTCCTGCTCGGCTGCGCCGACGACGACGCGCACCCCACCTACCGCACAGCACCCCTCTCCATTGAAGACGTGGAGCGGGTGGTCACCGCCACCGGCACGCTGGCCGCCGCAGAGACGGTCACGGTTGGAACCCAGGTGAGCGGCGTCATCGCTGAATTGCCGGTCGACTACAACGACGTGGTGGTGGCCGGTCAGCTCCTCGCGCGAATCGACACGGCCCTGCTCGACGCCGACGTGGCCGCGGCCCAGGCTCGCCTCCAGCAGGCCCAGGCCCAGGCCCACCAGGCCCGCCTCGCCAAGGCGCGCGCCGAGGCCCTCTTTGCGAGCGCCGCCCTCGACGAGGCCGCCCTGGAGGCCGCCCGCGCCGATGCCGCCGTGCGTGAGGCCGAGGTGCGCGCCGCCGAGGTCAGCGCCGGTCGGGCCCGCCGCAACCGCGCCTACGCCGACATCACCGCCCCGATCGGCGGCACCATCCTCCGCCGCGACGTCGAGCTCGGCCAGACGGTCAACGCCGGCTTCTCGGCCCCCACCCTCTTCGTGCTGGCCGGCGACACCCGCAGGCTCGAGCTGCTCGCCAACGTCGATGAGGCCGACATCGGCCGCGTGAACAAAGGCATGACCGCTCGGGTCACGGTCTCCGCCTGGCCAGACCTCACCTTTCCCGGCACCGTTCAGCAGGTGCGCCTGCAGGCCAGCCTGACCGAAAATGTGGTCACCTTTCCGGTGGTGATTGAGGTCGACAACGCCGATGGCAAGCTCTTCCCCGGCATGACCGCCAGCGTCGAGCTGATCGTCGCCGAGGCCAAGGGCGTGCTCTGCGCGCCCAACGCCGCCCTGCGCTTCAAGCCCGCCGCCGACCCCGGCGCCACGGGGGGCAAGGGCGCTGCCGAGCGCGGCAAGGGGGAGCGCGGCAAGGGCGGCGGCCGCGGAAAGACCGACGCCAGCGGCACCCTGTGGACCCTCAGCGAAGGGGGCGCCCCCGCGGCCTTGCCCGTCACGGTGGGCCTGCGCGGCGCCTCCTGCGCCGAGGTCAGCGCCGAGGGGCTCGCCGAGGGCGTCGTCGTCATCACCGGCGCCGAGACCCCCACCGAGGGAGGTGCTGCGAGCCCCTTCTCCCGGGGCGGCGCCAGCGGCGGCACCGGCCCGCGGGCAGGCATGTGATGGCCGCGCCGGTCGTCGCCCTGCACGGACTGAAGCGCCGCTTCGCCACGGGCGCCAGCGAGGTGATCGCGCTGCGGGGGGTGGATCTGACCGTCGAGCGCGGTGAGATGGTGGCGATCATGGGCGCGTCGGGCTCGGGCAAGTCCACCCTGCTCAATCTGCTGGGCTGCCTGGACAGACCCAGCGAAGGCCGCTACGAGCTCGACGGCACCGACGTCAGCCGCTTGAGCGATGACGCGCTCTCCGACATCCGCAATGAGAAGATCGGCTTTGTCTTTCAGGGCTTCAACCTGTTGGCCCGCACCAGCGCCCTCGACAACGTGCTGCTGCCCTTGTTGTATGACCGGCGTCATCGCGTGGCCCAACCCCGCGCCGCCGCCATCACAGCCTTGGAGCAGGTCGGGCTGGGCGGTCGACTCGATCACCATCCCAATCAGCTCTCCGGCGGGCAGCAGCAGCGCGTCGCCGTCGCCCGGGCCCTGGTCACGCGGCCAGCCCTGCTGCTGGCCGATGAACCCACCGGAAACCTCGACACCGTCACCACCATCGAGGTGATGGCCCTCTTCCAGTCCGTTCACGCCGCCGGCGCCACCTTGATCATCGTCACCCACGAGGATGAGGTGGCCTCCTTCTGCACGAGGACGGTGGTGCTGCGCGACGGGCTGATCATCCGCGATGAAGCGCACGTCGCCCGCGTCGCCGGGGGCTCGCCTTGAGCCCCCTCGCCTTGCTTCGGGTGGCCCTTCAGAGCCTGCGCCGCAACCCGGTGCGCTCGGCCCTGACCCTGCTCGGCGTGGTGATCGGCGTCGGCGCCGTGATCGTCATGGTGGCCATCGGAAACGGCGCCACCGCCGAGATCGAAGGCAAAATAAACAGTCTCGGCACCCACCTCATCGTGGTCACCCCCGGCAGCACCACCCGCGGCGGCCTGCAGGGCGGCGCCGGCTCTCAGTCCAGCCTCAGCCTGCCCGACGCCGAGCAGCTTGCCCGCGAGGGCGTGGCCTTTGACCTTGTCTCTCCGGTCATCGTGGCGCCCACCCGGGCCGTGTACGGAAATGTGAACTGGCGCACCAACGCGCTCGGCGTCAACCTCGACTACCTCACGATCCGAAGCTGGCCCCTGCTCGACGGCCGGCCCTTCGACGAGGCCGACCTGCGCTCACGGCGCAAGGTCTGTTTACTGGGCGGCACCGTGGCCGACACGCTCTTCGCCGGCGACGACCCCATCGGCAAGTCGGTCCGCATGCGAGGCGTGCTCATCGAGGTGATCGGCACCCTGGCCCGCAAGGGGCAGACCGCCGAGGGCACCGATCAAGACGACGTGATCCTCCTGCCTGCCACCACCGTACAGACCCGCCTCGCCGGCCGCCAGTTCATCGCCCAGATCCTGGTCTCGGCCACCCACGAGGCCGCCGTAGAGCCGGCCAAGCGCGAGGTGGCCGAGATCCTGCGCGAGGCCCACGGCCTGTCCCCCCGCGACGAAGACGACTTCACCGTAAAAGACCAGCGCCAGCTCGCCGAGGCCGCCCAGTCCGCCACCCGCGTGATGACCCTGCTGCTGCTGGTGGTGGCCAGCGTCTCGCTGCTGGTGGGCGGCATCGGCATCATGAACATCATGCTGGTGAGCGTGACCGAGCGCACCCGCGAGATCGGCCTGCGTCGCGCGCTGGGCGCCCGCAAGCGTGACGTGATGGCGCAGTTTCTCATCGAGGCCATCGTGCTGTCGGCGATGGGGGGCCTGATCGGCGCAGTGCTGGGCGTGGGCGTGGCCCGCCTCGTCGGAGAGGCGACCGGCTGGAGCACGCCGATCACCGCCGGCAGCATCCTGCTGGCGATGGGCTTTTCAGCCGCGGTGGGGGTCTTCTTTGGCTGGTTTCCGGCCCGTCGCGCCGCCGCCCTCGATCCGATCGACGCCCTGCGCTTTCAGTAGCGAGACCCCTCAGCCGGGTGCTCCCGCACGCAGCCGGGCGGTCCAAAGGCGCCGGCGCGGGCCCACCCCCATCGGGGTGCTGGGCAGGGCCACCCGCGTCCAGGCGCTGAGCTCGGTGGTCTGGGCATCGAGCACGCCGCCGGCCTTCACGCAGCCCTTCACCACCTCGACGACCACCCGCCACTTGTCGGCGCCCAGACAGTCGGTGAAGGGCCGGACCACACCCTCGGTGCGCGTCGACCCGCTCTCGCCCCGATCCGACACAAACCACAGCTCGCCCACCTCGGGGTCTGGGTCGCGGGCGGTGAGGTCGAGGGCCCGGTAGCGCAGCGTCTCGTAGCAGAGGCGCTCCCCCTCCAGGCGCAGGCGGGCCTCGTCAGGCGGCACCTCCCGGTCGCAGCGCGGCAGGCCTTTGTGCTGGGGCTCCGTTCGGGTGACGGAAAAGCCCGCCGCCTCCAACGCCGGGTTGGGCAGGGGTGCAGCCTCAATGGCGGCGGCGAAGGGGTCGGCGGCGGCAAGGGCGAGGCCGAAGCCACCACCCAGAAGCGTGAGCAGGGAGGGACGCATCGCCCCTGTGTAGCATCCAAGCGCCAGATTAGGCAGGGATCTTGGAGGCCCGATGCGCCTGCTGCCGATCCTCGCCCTGCTCGCCTGCTCCCCAAAGGACCCGCCCCCGGCGGACAGCGGCGCGCCGCCGGAGGCCACCGACTTCGATCTCGACGGCAGCCCGGCGGGCGAAGACTGCGATGACGCTGATCCGGTGGTCTTTCCCGGCGCCGCAGAGCGCTGTGACGGCAAGGACCAGGACTGCGACGGCCAGATCGACGAGGGGGCCGGCGACCCCCAACCCTTCTACGCCGACGCCGATGGCGACGGCTTTGGCGACCCAGGGGCCTCGGTGGAGGCCTGCGCCGCCCCCGCCGGCCATGTCGCCGACGCCACCGACTGCGACGACGCCGACCCCGCCACCCACCCCGGCGATCAGGCCGACGACTGCCTCAGCGGCAAGGACCTCAACTGCGACAGCCTCTTCACCCCCGCCGACGTCGACGGCGACGGCCTGGACGCCTGCACAGACTGTGATGACAATGACGCCCTGGCCGGCCTGATCGGCGAAGAGACCTGCAACGATCTCGACGACGACTGCGACGGCCTCGTCGACGCCGAGGACCCCGACCTCGCCGATGACCCCGACGCCACCTGGTTCACCGACGCCGATCGCGATGGCTATGGCGACCCCGACGGCCGGATCGTCTCCTGCGAGGTGCCGCCCGGCGCCGCCGCCGGGGCCGGAGACTGTGATGACAGCGACGACACCGTCTACCCCAGCGCCGCCGAGACCTGCGACGACCGCGACGAGGACTGCGATGGCGACGTGGACGAAGACGCCACCGACGCCAGCACCTGGTACGCCGACGCCGACGCCGACACCTACGGCGACCCCGACACCAGCACCGTCGCCTGCGACGCCCCCGCCGGCTACCGCGCGCGGGCCGGCGACTGCGACGACAGCCGGGGCGGCGTGAAGCCGGGCGCCACCGAGGTCTGCGACGACGGCCTCGACAACAATTGCGACGGCGACGCCACCGGCTGCACCCTCTCCGGCGACATCGACCTCGGGGCTGCCGATGTCAGCCTCACGGGAGACACGGCCTTTGACTACGCCGGCGCCGCGTTGGCCGGCGTCGGCGACGTAAACGGGGATGGCAAAGACGACCTCCTCGTCGGCGCCTGGGCCGATGACACCAGCGCCACCGGGGCCGGCGCCGCCTTCCTCATCCTGGGGCGACAGACCACCGACATCAGCCTGTCGGCCGCCGACGCCATCCTCAAGGGGGCCGCCGCCAATGACAGCGCCGGCATCGCCCTGGGGCAGGGGCCGATGGACGTAAACGGAGACGGATACGACGATCTGCTCGTTGGCGCCGAGCTCTCCGACACCGGCGCCACCGACGCCGGCACCGCCTACCTCCTCTTCGGCCCGGTCTCCACCGCCTCTCTCTCCACCGCCGACCTGCGGGTAAACGGTTCGGCGGCCGGCGACTATGTCGGCTACGCCCTGGCCTTCGGCGATGACCTCACCGGCGACGGCGCCCCCGACCTGCTCCTCGGGGCGCCGCAAGCGGGCAGCGCCGCCGGGGCGGCCTATGTGGTCTCCGGCGCGCTCACCGGCAGCAAGTCGGTCACCAGCGGCAAGAAGCTGTCGGGGGTCGCCGCCAGCGACACCGCCGGCTCTGCGGTCGCCGCCCTCTCCGACGTCGATGGCGACGGCATCTCCGAGGCCCTCGTCGGCGCGCCGGCCGCCACCGGCAGCGCCGCCACCAGCGGGGTCGCCTACCTCCTCCTCGGCCCCATCACCGCCGCCGCCTCTCTGTCCACGGCCGACGCCACCCTCAAGGGCGCCACCGCCGCCGACACCGCCGGCACGGCCCTGTGCAGCCTCGGCGACAGCGATGGCGACGGCTACACCGACTGGGCCGTCGGGGCGCCCGGCCAGGACAGCGGCGGCAGCGGGGCCGGCGCGGTCTATGTCTTCTATGGAGGCGTCACCGGTACCGGCACCTTCGCCAGCAAGGCCGACGCCATCCTGGTGGGAGAGACCGGCGGCGACAACGCTGGCGTGTCTGTCGCCGGCCCCGGCGACGTCGATGGCGACGGCGCCCGCGATCTGTTCATCGGCGCCTCCGGTGTGGACGCCAACGGCACCGAGTCCGGCGCCGCTTACCTCGCCCTCGCCCCCTTCTCCGGCACCGTCGATCTGTCCACGGTCGCCGCCCGCCTCCTCGGCCCCGCCGCCCGCGACAACGCCGGTGAGGCCGTCTCCGGCGCCGGCGACATGGACGGCAACGGCCTGCCCGACCTGCTCGTCGGCGGATCGGGCAATGACGACGGCGCCTCGGGGGCGGGTGCAGCCTGGATCACCTTCTCCTACGGACTGTGATCCAGGCCTCCGTTCACCGCGCGAGGTTCTCCAGCACCAGGGCGATGCCCTGGCCGCCGCCGATGCACATGGTCACCACGCCATAGCGCTTGTGGTTCTTGCGCAGCCAGTAGGCCGCCGTCAGCGAGAGGATGGAGCCCGTGGCGCCCAGCGGGTGACCCAGGGCGATGGCGTTGCCCACCGGGTTCACCTTCTCCGGGTCGATGCCCAGGTCGCCGAAGTCGCGCAAACAGGCCAGCGCCTGGGGGGCGAAGGCCTCATTGAGCTCGACGGTGTCGACGTCTTCGCCGCGGATACCCGCCTTCTTGAGCGCGATGCGCACGGCCGGAACGGGGCCCCAGCCCATGATCTGCGGATCACAGGCCGCCACGCCCATGCCGGCGATGCGCACCAGCGGCGTGCAGCCAAACTTCTCGGCGTCTGACAGGCGACCGATCACCATGCTCGCCGCACCATCGACGACGGCGCTGGCGTTGCCCGGCGAGATCACGCCGCCGGCCTCAAAGGCGGCCGGCAGGCGGGCCATCTTCTCCAGCGAGGGGTGCTCGATGATGTGGGTGTCGGCCCGCAGCTCGCCGCCCTCGATGGCGACCGGCACGATCTCCTCGTCGAAGCCGCCAGCGTCGCGGTAGGCCTTGGCCCGCAGGTGGCTGCGCAGGGCGAACTCATCGCACTGTTCACGGCTGATGCCATAGCGCCGGCCGAGCTCTTCGGCGGTGTTGGCCATCGCCATCTTCGCCGAGGGGTCGTAGAGGCTCATCAGCAGCATGTCCTGCAGATGGGTGCCCGGCGGCAGGGCGCTCGTGTCGATGGGGCCGTACTTCTGGGTGGCGGCGCCCACCTTCTGCCCGCGCATATTGTACAGGCTGAAGGGGTACTGCATCGACTCGGCGCCGCCAGCGACGATGAAGGGGCGGTCTTCATCGTGGCGCAGGCCGGCCCCGATGATCTCGGCGGCGACGGCGATGGCCTCGGCCCCCGAGCCGCAGATGCGGGCCACGGTGAGGGCCGGCACGTCCTGGCCGAGCCCGCCGCGCCAGCCCATGCCCCGGGCGCCGTAGATGCTGTCGCGGTGGCTGTGCTGGGCCATGCCCATCACGACATGGCCGATCAGGCTCTTGTCGACCTGGGTGTTGGCCAGCGTGCCGGTGATGGAGAAGCCGCCCAGTTGGGTGGTGCTGTAGCGAGAAAACAGACCCGGCGACTTGTTGTCGACCAGGATGTCGGCGCGCGGCGTGCGCTTGCCGCCGTCGAGGATGACGATGTCTTGGCTGCTCATGGGGGTCTCCGCTTATTCGTGAAGGAAGCAGGCGGGCACCCGGGGGCCGTTCTGCGCGAAGTTCTTCATGCCGATGTCGAGGTCGACGGTGTTCTTGCAGCGGCCAAAGCCGGCCGCCTCGATGCGCAGGCCCTCATCGAGGGAGAGCGAGAGGCCGCGCAGCAGCACATCGGTGAGGATGGCGTCGATCGCGAGGCTGCGGTGGCCGAGGGCCACCTTGCCGAGGCTGACCCCCTCCAGCGGCGCCGGGTTGACCGGGGCCAGGGTGACCTCACCGGCGAGGTGCTTGTGAATCAGGGCCCGCCCGGCGGCGAGCACGTCGCTGGCGATCTCGGTGGCCCAGCCGGCGGCCAGGGCCTCCTTGGCGTTGAGGCTCCGCGCGGTGCGCAGCAGCTCGTTGGCCAGCGGCAGACCGACGAGGCGGGGCAGGCGCTGGGTGCCGCCATAGCCCGGGATGATGCCCAGGTTGACCTCGGGCTGGCCGAAGACGAGGCCGGGGCCCACCACGCGGGCATGACAGGCCATCGACAGCTCGGCGCCGCCGCCCAGCACGGGGCCGTCGACCGCCACCACCACCGGTTTGTTCAGGTTGGCGATGCGCCGCAGAACGCTGTGGCCGAAGTGGCAGATGTCTTCGCAGGCCTGGGCATTGGGCAGGGCTGCCAGCTCATTGATGTCGGCCCCGGCGAGGCCGCCGCCGGTGCTGGTCAGCACGATGCCCTTCACCGCGTCGTCGGCGCCGAGCTCGGCGATGGTCTCGTCCAGCTCGATGAGGGTGCGGCGGTTGAGCGCGTTCTTCACCTCGGGGCGGAAGATGCGCACGGTGGCCACGCCATCTTCGCCCCGCTCGGTCACCACAAAGCGGCGGAACGCCGGCAGGCGGCCCTCGCGCACGCACTGGGGCACATGGAAGCCGGGGAAGCGGGCCTCAAAGCGCAGACAGAGGTCGCGCACGGCCTCGGCGCCCCACTCGTGGGCGAGGCTGAGCAGGCCGTCGCGGAAGCCGAGCGACATGCGGGAGAGCCAGTCCAGATCGGCCGCCTCGCAGATCTTCTGCTCCCACACGAAGAGGGTGCGAGCGAAGAGCACGGCGAGGATGCGGTCCAGCACCTCGGCCTTCTGGGCCGGGGTATGGCGCTTGTCGCCGGGCTTCTTGGGGTCATGCCACAGGCCGTTGCCGACCGTGCTGAGGAGGGCCGGCGCCTCGAACCAGGGGCTGCCGGTTGGAGCATCGCGCATCAGCTCCTGGCAGTGAACGGTGAGCAGGTTGCCGCGGGTGAGATCCATCACGTTGAGGGGGCCACCGCCGGCGATGGCCTCGTGAACGATGGCGTCGACGGCAGCGGCGCTGGCCACGCCCTCTTCGACGAGGCGGGCGGCCTCGGAGACGTAATTGCAGAAGATGTCGTCGGCGGCGAAGCAGGGGGCGTCGGCGGTGACGATGGGCACCTTGCCCAGGGTCTCCAGCGTCTTGAGCATCCGGGCGCCGAAGTCGGCGTGGCCGCTCAGCACCACCTCCACCGGCGGGCTGCGCCAGGCCGGAAAGAAGGGGTGGTTGACGAAGCAGCGCTCGGGGTGCACCGCCTCAGCGGCGATCTCGGCGCGGGGGATGCCGCTGGTCGCGAAGCCGATCAGACAGTCGGGGCGCACGATGCGCTCGATGTTGGCCAGGATCTTGCGCTTCAGGGGCAGGGCCTCGGTGGCCGCCTCCAACACATACTCACAGGGGGCCAGATCCTCGGCGTTGAGCGTGGGCACCAGGGCGGCGAGCACGGCCTTGCCGGCCTTCTCGGAGAGCTTGCCGCGGGCCACCGCCTTGCCCACATAGCCCTGGATGCGGGCCACGCCGGCCTCCAGGGCCTCGGGGCGGATGTCGTTCAAAAAGACCTTGCCGCCTTTGCTGGCGATGGCCGAGACGAAGCCATAGGCCAGATCCGGGCCAATCGAGCCTGAGCCGATCACACCGACGATCATCGAACCTCCATCCCGGGGCCGGGGGGTGCGCCGGGGCTTGGGGCGCAGCGCGCCCGCAGGGAGCCCCCGTTACCGCAGCCCCGATCCCCTGACCACCGGATGGGCGCAGGAGGAGGCGCCGAGATCGGCCGCGGGCTGGCGCGCCCGTCGAAATTCAGCCGGACTCCCCACCGGTGGGGCCGCTCTGGCATAGGCTGGCGCCTCACCGGAGCCCGCATGAACACCCTGTTTTTCGCCCTTCTCTCCCAGGCCGCCCTCGCCGAGGATGCCACCTTGGCCCCGATCGCCGACGCCGCCAAGGCCTCCTTTGCCTCGACGGCCCAGGCGATGACCGTCGCCGTGATCGAGGGGCGCGCCACGGGCACCGGCTATGCCGGCGGCACCACCGTCACCGTGCAGACCACCTACGACCGCGACCTCTGCGTCACCCCCTGCACCGTCGAGCTGAAGCCCGGAATTCACGAGATGGTGCTCTACGGCAACGGCCGCTCGCCGGTCAGCGGCAAGTACTCCTTCTCTCCAAGCTCACAGAGCACCTTTCAGGTGGAGCCGCGCAGCAACGGCCTGCGCACGCTCTCGATGTTGGGGGCGGCCACCGGCCTGACGGCGGCCCTGATGGGCGGCCTCTTCTACGCGATCGAGGGCGAAGGCGACGGCAAGTACCGCATCATGCCGGCCAGCACCGAGAAGCAGCTCATCGGGGGCGGGCTGGTCCTCACCGCCGTGGGCGGCTTTGGGATGGTGAAGAACCAGAGCAAGCTCACCCTGCAGCCCGGCGCCGGCGCCGTCCTCGCCCCCTGAGCCTGCCTACTCGGCGGGCGGGCACTCCCCATCGTTGCCCCAGAGGCTGACCCGGCCGCCGACCGACTCCAGGTTGTCGACAAAGGCCTGGGCCTCGTCTGCACAGAGCAGGGGGTGCCGCGCGATGTCCACGGTGTCGCCCACCGAACGAAGGGCGCTAACCCCGGCGAGGCTGTCGAGCGGGTCGTTCCCGTCGATCTCCAGCGCTCCGCCTACGGTCTGGAGCGCCGCCAGGCCGTCGAGGCCCTGCAGGCCGTCATTGCCGACGATCTTCAGGTCTGAGCCCACCGTGACAAGGCCCTCCAGGCCGCCGAGATCCAGCATTCCGTCGTTGTCTTCGATGACCACGACGCCGCTGACCGCGGTGACCGCCGACAGGCCCGTCGGCCGAGGCAGGGTCAGGTTTTCACGAATGTACAGGTCGCCGTTCACCTCCTGAAGGGCGCCGAGCCCGTCCAGGCTGAGCAGCCCGGCGTTCCCGTAGACCGTCAGCCCCCCCACCGACCGGAGGCTCTCCAGACCCGACAAATGGGTCAGACCATCCATGCCGTACAGATAGAGCTTGCCCGAGAGCGCCTCGATGTTGCCGAGCGTCGGCAGGCTCTTTACTTCGGGCATGTCTCCCAGGGTGATGCTACCGTCGATCGCCTCGACACCTTCAATGCCGTCGAGGTTCTCCACGGCATACATCATGTGGAAGGCCAGGTCTCCCTCCACATGGGTCAGGGAGTAGAGACCGTCTACCTGGATGAGCGCGGGCAGATTCACAAGGCTGAGCTCACCCGAGACCACGCTCAGCCCCCCCAGACCGTCCACATCTTCGAGGGCCACCAGCTCTTGGAGCTCCAGCTCATGGCCCACCTCGACCAACTGCTCCAGCCCATCCAACGAACGCAGGGCCGGGTTGGAGAACAGCGTCACATCGCCGGCCACACGCTCCAGACCGTCGAGGCCGTTCAGGCCGGTGAGGCCATCGAGGGAACCGAGGTTCAGCGAACCGGCGAGCGTGGTGATCCCCTCCAGGCCTTGGAGATCGACGATCAGGTCGGCATTGAGGATGGAGAGGCTGCCGATCGCCCCCTGCAGGGTGGACAGACCCTGGAGGTCCAGCAACGCGGGCAAGGAGGAAAGACTGACATCGTTCACCGTGCTGAGCCCCTCCAGGCCCTCCAGGGTCGCCAGCCGCTCCAGCCGCTGCAGATCGACGCTGCCGCCCACCGTCCGCAGGCTGGTGAACCCCCGCAGATCGACCAGCAGGGGGAGGTCAGAGAGCCGCAGCGTCTGTCGAATCACCGCAAGACTGCCCAGGCCCTGCAGGCTCTCCAGCGCGGGGCAATTGCGCACGATGAGGTCGCCGCCGATGGTGTTGAGGCCTTCCAGCCCGGCAATGCTCTCCAGACCGGGGCTGTTCTCCACCTCCAGCCCCCCCTCCACGGCCCGCAGTGAGGACAAGCCGTCCAGGCTGGAGAGCCCCGCCGCGCCCTCGATCCGGAGCGTGCCCTCCACCACGGAGAGACAGTGCAGGCTGGCCAGCTCCTCGGGGGAGACATCCGAGAGGATGACATGGCCCTGCGCCCTTCGGTCGCAGTAGC
>JBEIQK010000329.1:0-6824 GCA_040376505.1 Alphaproteobacteria bacterium
CGGCGACGTGCACGAAGCATCCATGACCGTACACGTGGAGCCCCCCGACTGCCCGACGATCGGCAGCCCGGCGGTGCTGGGCACGGTGGCCGAGTCCACGCTGACCGAGCTGTCGGGGGTGGTGACCGGTCGGGCCAACCCAGACCTGCTGTGGGTACACAATGACAGCGGCCATGATCCCGAGCTCTTCGCCCTCGATCGCAGCGGCGCCACCGTGGCGCGCTACACCCTCGACCTGCCCGTGGGCGACTTCGAAGACATCGCCGCCGGCTACGCCGAAGACGGCACGCCCGAGCTGTGGCTGGGGGTCATCGGTGACAATGAGCACGAAAAGCCCAACATCATCATCTACCGCCTCGATGAGCCCGTGGTGACGGGCGAGAGCGCCACGCTGTCCACCTTCGACACCCTCACCCTCACCTACCCCGAGGGCTCCCTCAACGCCGAGACCCTCCTCGTCGATCCGCGCACCCGCGATCTGTTCATCGTCACCAAGGCCACCGACGGACGCAGCGGCATCTACCGCAAGTCCGCTCCCCACAGCGACGGCGAGGTGGCGGTCTTGGAGAAGGTGGGCGAGCTGGCTTTTGGCGAGGGCGCGCTGGCGGGCAGCAAGCTCACCACGGCGGGGGACATCAGCCCGGATGGCGCCTGGATCGTGGTGCGCACCTACGCCACCACCGCCTACCTCTGGCGGCGCGACGGCGACACCTCGGTGGCCGAGGCCTTCGCCACCGATCCCTGCCCGCTCACGATGCCCACCGAGCGCCAGGGCGAGGCCATCGGCTTCGATGTCGACGGGCAGGCCCTGATCAGCATCAGCGAGGGCACCGCGATGCCGATCAACTGGGCGCCCTTGACCCGCGAACCTTAGGCGCGCGGCGCGGTGGCCAGGGCGGCGGCCTGCAGAAAGAGCGCGAGGTGCTGGCGGTCTCGCTCGTCGAGGGGCCCCTCTTCGGCGTGGACCTGCAGACGGAGCGGCCCCATCTGCAAGGCGCTGTCGTCCTCCAGGAGCAGGTCCTCGGCGGCGAGACCCTGGAGCCCGTCGTAGCGGCCGGTGGCCACGAGGGCTGTCGCGGGGGCCCGCGCACCGTGGTCCCAGTCTCTGGGACCGAGGATCAGCAGGCTGACCTGCCGCGGCGCCAGCAGGTCGGCGACGGCGGTGGAGAGGGCCGCCAGGGCCACGGCTCCGCGAGGGGCGCGCAGCAGGGCTTCGAGCCCGGCGAGGGTGCTGCGCAGGGCCCTGGACTCGGCGGCGACGGCCTGGATGTCGCGCCAGGCACGCACCGCGCCGATCACGCTGGTGTTCAGCGCCCGCGAGGAGGTCTCTGCCTTGCCGAGGTAGTCATGCACGTCGTACTGGTCCATCACCCGCGCTTCCTGGGCGTCGCCGGGCTGGCCGGTGCGCAGCACCACCCGCACCGCCTGATCGCGCTGCTCCTGGCGGATCCAGCGCAGCAGCACGAAGCCGGCGGTGACGGTCTCCATGATGACGTCGACGATGGCGGCGGCGAAGGGCCCTTGGTGGGCGAAGGCGAGGCGGGCCTCGCGGGCGCTGGAGGCCTCGATGATCTGGACCGGGCAGCCATCGACCACGAGCCCCGAGAGCGACAGCCGGGTCATCGCCAGCACGTCCTCGTCGTCGTCCACCACCAACACCCGCCAGGGCGGGTTGAGGCCGGCGGTTGGGTCTTCTTCGACCTCGTCGGCGAACAGGGGTGCATCGTCCTCAAGCGGACTCGGCTTCATGGTTGCTTCTCCGTGCCCTCACCGGCGTCCAGGCGCAGGGACTCGGTGCCCAGGGGCAGCTCCACGCGCCATCGGGCTCCGGCGCCGGGCTGGGTCTCCAAGCCGAGGCCGCCGAAGAACCGCTCGGTGACCAGCGTGTAGACGATGTGCATGCCCAGCCCGGTGCCCCCCTGACCCCGACGGGTCGTGAAGAAGGGCTCCAGGACGCGGGCCGCGATGTCGGCGTCCATGCCCTGGCCGTTGTCGGTCACCGTCAAGAGGAGATGGGTGGCGCTGAGATCGACCTCGACCTCGACCGTGGCCGGGCGGCCGTCTTCACCGCGCCAGACCTCGCCTTGCAGGGTGGGCGGAGGAAAGGCGTGCACGAAGGCGTTGACGATGAGGTTGGTGACGATCTGCTGCAGCTCGCTGGCGGCGAGGATCACCGACGGGTTGTTGAGCACCCGCACGATGAGTTGGGCGCCGTGCTGACGGGCCAGGGGGCGCAGGCTCTCTTCAACCTCAAACAGCCAGTCGCCAAAGCGCACCCGGCGCACCGAGGGCGCGCTCTGGTCGACCGCAACCTGCTTGAAGGACTGCACGAGGCTGGCCGCCCGCCGGATGTTGGTCACGGCGAGGCGGGCCGCTTCGCTGCTTTGGGCCAGGGTGGCGCGCAGGGCGGCGCGGGTGAGCGTGCCGCGCTCCACCTTGTCGCGCAGCCCGTCGAGCTGTTCTTCGAGCAGGGTGCAGGTGGTGAGCGCGATGCCAAGCGGGGTGTTGACCTCGTGGGCCACCCCAGCCACCAGCGCGCCCAGGGCCGCCATCTTCTGCTGCAAGACCAGTTGGGCCTGGGTGGCCCGCAGCTCGGTGATGGTCTGCTGAAGCTCGGCGGCCCGCTGCTCCAGGGCGCGCTCCAGCGCCCGCCGCGCGGTGATGTCGGTGGCGATGCCGCCGAGGCCGATGACCTCGCCGGCCGCGCTGTGGAGCGGAAAGATGGTCTCCAGGTAGGTGCGCTGCTCGCCGCCCACCGGCAGGGTGTACTCGCTCGCATTGGGCTCGCCGCCCTCGATCACCGCGCGGCTGACCGCCTCGAGCTCGGCGGCGGCCTCGCCAAAGAGCTCGGTGTCGGACTTGCCGATGACCTCGCCCGGCTCCCGCTCAAGCAGCGAGCTGTGCATGCGGTTGGTGAGCACAAAGCGGAGGTCGATGCCCTTGGCGTAGATCACCAGCGGGGTCTCTTCCACCACCGCCCGCCCGATCTCAGCCACGCGGATTGGGCCCGCTTGGGCGGAGCCCTTCCCGTTGTCCTCCGCCCGTTCCGACACCGACATCCTCCAAGCCGCTGCGCGCGGGGTGTGCGACGACGCCGAGCCGGGCGCCGTGTGGGTCACGCCGTTGTGGCGCCGAGGAGGGCCGAGAGGCCGAAGCGCGCGAGCAGCTCGGATTGTACCCTGTCGGAGGTTGCGTTGACGCGGGCCGCCCCATCAAAGCCGCTGGGATCCACCACGAAGCGCGCTGCACGCTGGCCCGCGGGGGCCGAGATCACCGTCAGCACCGCCTCGGCGACGGCGGCCGGGTCTGGGGCGGCCCCCGATTCGACCATCGCCTGTAGACCGCCGAAGAAGGCCCCCGGCATGGCGGCCACCGGCCCGTAGCCAGCGGCGCGGGCCGGATCGTCGGCGCTCACGAGGTTTCTGAGGATCGCGGTGGTAGGGAAGGTGCCCGGCTGCACCACCGTGCTGTCGATGCCGAGGAGGGAGAGGTCGTAGCGGTAGCTCTCGGCCATCGCCTCCAGCGCGTGCTTGGTGGCGGCGTAGAGCCCGAGGAAGGGGGTCACCTCGCGGCCCAACACGCTGCCCATGTAGACGACGTGGCCCGCGCCCTGCCCACGCATCACCGGCAGCACGGCGCGGTTGACCCGCTGCACGCCGAAGACGTTGACGTCGAACATGCGCTGCATGGCGCCAGCGGAGAAGGTCTCATTGAGCCCCGCGGCGGCCACCCCGGCGTTGTGGATGACCACGTCGATGCCGCCCAACCTGGCCACCATCTCGGCGACCACGGCTTCGGCCTCGGCCTCCACGGTGACGTCGAGCCCGGCCACGGTCAACGCGCAGCCCTCGGCGGCGGCCCAGGCCAGCAAGGCCTCACGGGCGACGGCGCCGCGGCCGTGCGGGTCGCGGAGGGTGGCGACGACCTGGTGGCCCTCGCGCGCGAGCCGACGGGCGATGAGGCCGCCGAAGCCGCTGGAACAACCAGTGATCAACACGCGAAGAGAGATGGTCATCGACACAGACTCCAACAAGAGAACGAGCGGGCCCGGCCCCTGGCCCGCGCGATGCATAACGGTCGGGTGACCTATCGGACAAGCGGCCGAAGCCTGTAGGGGTGTGTGCAGGCTCAGGAGCGCAGGGCAAAGCGTCCGTCTGGGCTCTCCCAATCTTCGCGCGGCCACAGCGCGGGCGCTTCGCCATTCAGGCCGGACAGCCAGCGATCGGGCTCTTCAAGGATGCGCTGGATGGCCTCGACGGCGTGGCGCGCGTTGGCGGCGTCCTCGATGCGCTCGTCGTAGGTGAACCACAGGGGGAGCTGCCGCACGGCCACGACGGCGCCGTCGCGCACCACGGCTCGCTCCTCCACGGCGCCGACCACCAGGAAGATGGGGCAGTTTCCATACTCAAAGAGGTGGTGGAAGCCGCCGCGCATGCCCAGAGAGCCCAGGTTCGCCACAAAGACGCTGGTGAAGAGCGCGTCGCCGTCGATAAAGAAGCCCGGCAGCAGGTTGTGGGCGTCGAGCCAGCGCACCGCGGGGGCCGCGGCGTCGAGCAGCACGGGGGGCAGCAGGTCGAAGAGGTCGTACTCCTTGTCGGCGGCCGTGCGGGCGCCCGAGCGCTGCAGGCGGATGTCGCCGTTGATACGGGCGCACAGCGCGCCGAAGGCCTCCCCTTCGACCATCGGGATCTTGACGGTGGCCATGCCGGCCTTGCGCGAGACGCTGCCATTCGGGTCGACCGCCCGCTTCATCGAGAAGCTCACCCAGCGCCCACGCCGGGCGTAGAGCCGGCCCCCCGAGGAGAAGCGGTTGAGGCGCGGGTTCACGGCGAGGGCCACCCCGGCGGCGGCGACCACCGCGTGGGTGAGGTTGGCGCCCAACTGCGGGCGGGCGCGGGCGAGGAAGGCCTCCAGGGGGGCGGCGTCGACGGCGGCCTCCACCAGCACGGTGGACTCGGTGCGGGTGGGCATGATGTGCAGCATCAGCCGGCGGATCGGCGCCTGGCGCAGCAGATCGCCGTCGGGGCGGCTCGACTTGAAGCTGGCCAGCAGCCCGATGGCCACCCGAGCCAGCACCAGCCAGCCGAGCACCTGCAAAAAGATCCCCATTGGTCCTGACATCACGCCTCCACGACCGCACCTGCGTAGCCGCCTGGGGCCGCCGGGGTCAGGGGCGCGGTCAACGGACCTCGACCCGCAGCGAGAAGCGCTCGACGTGAAGGCCGTCGTCGAGGGCGCCGGAGAGGGTCCAGGCGCCGGCCATGGTGAAGAGCAGCGGCACGGCGTAGTCGCCCTCTCCCAACTCCTCGGCCTCGGCCTCGGCGTGGGCGTGGGCCATCTCATCCATCCAGGCCTCCACCTCGACCCGCAGCCCCAGGGCGGGCTCACCCGCAGACTCGATGAAGAGGGGCACCACATCTTCGCCCTGGCGCAGGGGGGCCGCCTCGGTGGACACGGTGTAGGTGCCCGCCGAGGAGCGGTCGCGCAGGATGAGCTCGGTCGGCACGTCTCCGCAGCCCATCAACACCAACATCCACGCCATCCAACACCTCCTGCGCTCTTACCCCGCCGTATTCGCCCTGGGTGGCAGAGAGCACCTACGGGTGACGACGCCTGCGCGTCCGGAGTGTGGCCCTTCGCCCACCGATCGGCTGCGAGTGACCTGGTGACAGAGGTCGAGCGTTCCACTCGGTTTGGATTCCGGCGAGCGAGGGGTGCGATGGGCGGCGAGCCCAGGTTGCTACGCGGCGGTGCCCTCCGAGCGCGCGACGCAGCCACACGTTCCGCCCGAGCGTGCGGACATGCGGGAGCAGCGGCGTCAGGAAGGACCGCACGTCGTCGGCGGTGTGCACGTTGCCGGGCCGAATGCGGACGCCCAGCATGTCGCCGGTGTCGGTGTACGCGACGAGCGGGTGGAAGCACGTCGTGCGGTCGTGGCCGTTGTAAGCGGCCCCTACCTGGCTCCCGTGAGCCTCGATCGCGTTGGCGTCGATGTCGAAGGTGATCTCGTCGCGGAACCCGTGCACCGCAAGGTTCCGCACGCAGGCGCGGTCGGCGAGCGCGTCCGCGAGTTGCCGCCGGTTCAACGCGCTCCCGAGCATCGACTGCATCCGCGACAGCGTGGGCTGCGACGCGAGCCGGTCCGGCGTGCGCAGCGTCTCGGCCTCCTCCAGGGGCGCCGTGCCGCGGCGCGTGGACACGGCGAGCGGCTGGGTCGTGCCGCAACAGGTCGGCGTCGTCCTCCTGCCACCGCTGCGCGAGCAGAAGCACGCGCGTCATCACGAGCTCCACGAGCGGGTGGGTCACGAGGTGCTGGGCGCGATGGTCGAGCACCCGCGCGAAGGCCTCCGAGTAGCCGAGCCGGTCTGCGACCTCGCGCAAGACGAGGGCGCCGGCGTCCCCCGTCACCACGCTCGACGACGCCTGCACACGCACCGCGCGGTTGAAGTCTGGCCTGAACAGGGTACCGTCGTCCCGTTCACCCATCTCCGTCTCCGTGGCGAGTTGTTTGCACACAGGGAGACTAAGTTCTTCCGCCTCTTTACGCTAGGCGGGATGGGTAACCTTCGCGGGGGGGGGGCATACGGCGGGTTGACGTGTCGCGCGCCTGTTCCGTACTGTGTCGCCGGCCGTCGGGGTCACTCTCTACACCTCGACGTCGTCCGTTCCACGAGACCGCGTTGATGAAGTTAGCACCCCGGGCTTAGGACCGTGACCGTTGCCCGGAAGTACCCCAAGGCACCCAGCGTCCCGCGTGGAGCGTCGAGCGATGACCGCAGCCAGCCGAGTCCAGACCATCTTCGTGACCGCCCTGCTCGTGGGCC
>JBEIQK010000132.1:0-11376 GCA_040376505.1 Alphaproteobacteria bacterium
GGGGTCTTCGCGGCCGGCGCGGAAGCAGCCGCCCCAGTGAAAGCCAAGGGCGTCGAAGAGGGCGAAGAGGCGCGGATCGATGCTGCCGAGGGGGCGCGTGGCGTCCTGACCGTTGTCGGGCACGTTCACGTCGATGGCGATGGCGTAGCCGTGGTTGGAGATGCGGTGCGCGCCGCGGACGGCCGACCGGGCGGCGTCGCGCGGGCCGGCCGGGCCGGCGAGGAGGGCGGCGACGCTGGCCTGGGTGGGGCTGGTGAAGATGCTGTGGGGCTGCAGCTTGTTGCCGCGAAAGCAGTTGGTGCCCGAGCACTGGTAGACGAGGTCGTTCCAGCCGAGCGCCGCGATGGCGTCGAAGAAGCGCTGCACCAGCGGGGTGATCGGCCGCAGGACGCTCAGGCTGCGGGTGGCGCTGGCCGAGGCCTGACGGGCCGGAAAGCCGCTCACCACCTCGATGCCCGTCAGGGTCACCGTGTCGAAGGTGTTGGCGGGCACGGCCTGGGCGGCGCATTGGCGCAGGGTGGCCCCGGCCCGCAGGTTCGTCAGGGTCAAGGCCTCGCCGGCGCCGGTCCAGCCCGGGTTGGCCGCGCCGACCCGGGCGGTCCAGGCGGCGTCGATCGCCGCGCGCTCGGTGGTGGTGGTGGGCGTGGCGACGGCGCCGAGCAGGCTGGCGTAGAAGGGGCGCCCCGGATTGGCCGTGCCCCGCTCCGCGGCCCAGAGCTGGCCGGCCATCCCGTCGCGCCAGGCCACAAAGCGGGTCTCGTAGTCGCCATAGGTGATGAGGGTGTCGATCCAGCCCTGGCCCAGCACGAAGCGGCGGAAGGGGTCGCTCAGCGGCGGCAGGGGATTGGGCAGGGCGATCGCCCAGTTGGGGCCCGCCGGCACCCACCAGCGCACGGTGGTGGCCGTCTCGACGGCGGCGCGGGCCGAGGAGAGGAAGCGCCAGCCGGCGCTCTCCAGGGCGTGGGCCTCGCGGGGGTCCGCCACCCGGCGGGCCAGCTCGCGGAAGTGGCCGGGGATCGACAGGAGGAGGCGTGGGGTCAGCATGGCTTCGGAGAGGTCACCGCGCTGGCCGTCGGTTCGACCGTGCGAGACCACGAAGGCGGCGGTCCACCGCAGGCGGGCGAAGAGCTCGGTGAGCATCGTCTCGCCGCAGATCGCCGCCAGGGCTCGCAGGGGCGGCCGGGCGAGGCGGGCCTGCTGGGCTGTGCTCAAGCCGGCGGCGGTGAGCGCGGCGGTGAGGGCGGCCTCGGGATCGGCGGCGGCCTCGGGCAGGACCGTGGCGGGCAGGCAGGTGGCCGGATTGGGGGCGCAGGACTGCGTGGTGACCCAGGGGGCCGGTGTGGGCGGCGGAACGAAGAGGCCCGTGGCGGCCGCGGCGGGCCGCACGATGGCCTGGTGCAGGCCGAGGCGGCCGCCGGCAGGGGGAAGGCGGGCGAAGGGGCTGGGCTCGCTGATCGGGCGGCTGGGGGCGAAGGCCTCGAAGAGGGTGGCGCTGCCGACCTCGATGGGGTTGCCGGTGCGCAGCACCTGGGCGGAGGCGAGGCGGCCTTCTCCGAGGGCCCGCTGGATGAGGACATCGCCGGGGAGCAGGTTCTCGGGGCGGCGGGCGCCGGGGCGGGCGACCACGCTGACCCCTGGGACGGGCTCGGAACGGGCCAGGGCGTCGAAGATGCGGGCCGCCGACCATTCGGGCGGGATCTGCGGCCAGAGGTTGGGCAGGGGGGCTGCCACCGGCGAGGTCTCCAGGCCGATGGGGCTGTCCTCGTGGCCGCAGTCTTCGCCGTGGCTGTCGTCTTCGTCCCAGCCCGCCTCCCACGCGGAGGTTTCGACCGCGGGAGGTGTCGCGGCCTGGGTGCAGCCGCAGGGAGGATGGGCCTCGGTGGCGGCGCCGCCCGATGCGGGGGCGGTGCGCAACAGCGACTGGATCTGGCTGAAGACCGTGGCGGCGTGGACCTCCTGGTTGGGCAGGCGCTCGGCGAGGTTGGCGTTGCGCTTCTTCTGGGCGTCGGTGCCGCTGGCGTTGCAGGGGCCGCTCATGGAGGCGAGCGCGTCGCGCCAGTGGGCGAGCTTGTCGGCCACGGTGCGGTGGCGGGCCAGGGCGTCGAGCAGGGGCTGCAGACAGCCGCTGAAGCGCACATAGGTGCTCATCAGCAGGGCCTTGAGCACGAAGGTGTCGCGATCGGGCCGGGCCGGGTCGAGGGCGGGGATGCCGGCGGCGTGAAGGATGTCGAGCCCGGGCCGCAGCCACCAGGCGGTGACGTCGAGCAGCATCCGCTGGACATGGGGCCAGGCGACGAGGCGCAGGAAGCGGCCGGTGAGGTCGGTGCGCCAGGGGATGCGCTTGGTGGAGACCGCCGGGTCGCCGCTGTGCAGGTAGTTGACCATCGCGGTGACGGCGGCCTCGTCGCGGCCGCCCGACAGCCAGCGCCGGGCGCCGGCCACCTCGACGGAGAGCTCGGGGGTGCCGCTGTTGTCGCGCATCGCCCAGGCGAGGGGGGCGCCAAAGCACAGCTCGAAGAGGGGGCGATCCTCGGTCCAGACCGTCCACAAGAACCGCATCAGCGCGCCGCGCTGGGCGTTGATCTGCACGGGCCCGACGCTGATGCCGGCGCCGGCGTCGTAGCCGTTGATGCTCTCCATCCGGCCTTCGACCATCGAGATGACCCGGGCGTAGATGCGCGGCTCCTCGATGGGCAGGCTGAGGGGGGCCCAGGTGGCGCCGCGGGTGCTGGCCCCCTTGTAGTTGCCCTGGTCGACGGCGCGGACCGGAAACGCGGCGGGCCCGTGGCGACCGAGCATCACGCGCAGCACCGCCGTGGGCAGGGCCTCCAGGGCGGCGCGGGTGTAGGCCGTGCGGGTGGCGGGGTCGACGATCGCGGCGGTGCGCAGGGCGTCGAGCCACTTCTCGCGCTGGCTGCGGAGTTGGGCGGCGGTGAGGCGCAGGAACTCGGGCGTCCCGGAGACATCGACCCAGCGCAGCGTGCGGCTGTGCACATCTTCGGGCAGATAGACGCGGCCAAAGGTGGGGCGAACCAGCGCAGCCACGGTGGCGGCGCCGTCGAGCTCGAGCATCGCGGTGTCGGGGTAGCGCACGCTTGGGCTCCACCGGCGCAGGCTGAAGGGCCCGGCGCCGAGCGGCGCGCCGATGATCACGACCCAGTCGGTGCTGGCCCCCAAGGCGCGCTGGATGGCGGCGTCGAGGGTGGCCTCGGTTGCCAGGGCGGCGTCGTCGGGGTTGAGCAGGGCGTTGCGGTGGTTCACCGCCATTTGTCCGATGGTGGCGCCCTCGGCGGCCTGGGCTGCGTTCATCGATCATCCTCGTCTTCGCCGCGCGGGGGGCGCGGCGTCGCGGTGCGGGTCGCTGCAAGGTTGGGGAGGTTGGGGGCCAGGGGCAGGCTGGAGAGCTTCTCGATGCGCGCCCGCAGGGCCTCCACCTCGGCCTGAAGGGCCTCGCGGGCGGTCTTGCACGCTTCGAGGGCCTTCTTGGCGGTGGTGAGCGAGCGGCTCTGCTCGTTGATGCGCTGACGCTGCGCCTCGATGGTGGCGGCGGCGCGGGCCTGCTCGGCCTCCTGGCGGCGGAGGGTCTCGCGCAGGCTGGCGGCCTCTGCTTCGGCGGCGCGGGCGCGCTGTTCGAGGGCGGGCACCTGGGCGGCCTCGGCGCGGAGGGCCTCGGCGGCGCGCTGGGCCTCCTGGTAGGCGGCGCGCAGGCGGCACTGCTCGGCCTGGGCCTCGTCGAGGGCGGCCTGGGCGGCCGAGAGCCCGTCGCGAAGCGCGGCCAGCGCGGCCTCTTCGCTGGGGCGCTGCGAGAGGATGGCTCGGAGCGCCGCGCCCTCGGCCTGGGCCTGTTCGAGGGCGGTCCGCAGCGCCTCTTCTTCGACCTGGGTGGTGAGGAGGGCGCCCTCGGCGGCGGCGAGATCGGCGCGCAGGCCCTCGGCGGCGAGGAGCTGCGCCGTAAGTGCCTCCTCGGTGAGGCGGCACTCGCTCACCGCTGCGCGGAGGGCGGCCCCTTCGAGCTCGGCGGCGGCGAGCTGGGTGGTTTGGGCCAGGAGCTCGGCGCGCAGCGACGCTTCGGCGAGGCGCGCGCTGTCGAGCTCGGCGCGCAATTGGGCCGTGGTCTCCTGATCGGCCTGGAGGGCGGCGCGCAGGGCCTGGGCCTCGGACTGCTGCTGACCGAAGGCGGCGCGGGCGCTGGCGCCGGCGGGCTCCTGGGCGCGGAGGGCGGGGGCCAGCGTCTCGGCCCTGGCCTGCTCCGCCGCGAGGGCGCCGCGCAGGGCCTGGGCCTCGGCCTGGGCGGCGGCGTGCTGATCTTCGAGGGCCGCGCGCTCCTGGGCACAGGCAGCCTGCTGGACAAGCAGGGCCGTGGCCAGGGTGTCGCGGTCGGCGCGGGCCTGGCGCAGGGCGCTGTCGCCGCCGCCGCGAAGGGCGGCCTCGCGGGCGTCGAGGGCGCGGCTGCGCTGATCGAGCTGGACCTCGGCCTGACGAATCAGGCTGGAGGAGACCACCGCCGAGCCGGCGGCGCGGATGGCCGTCTCGCCCACCACCGAGGACTGATGGCTGGAGACCGCCAGCAGCAGCGAGCCGACCAGCTCGGCCTGGCCGGCGCCCGACGTGAGCAGCGCGGTGCTGAGCACCTGGGCGCCCAGCGGACCGCGGGAGAGCAGCACGGCGCCGAGGTACTTGAGCAGCGCGGCGCGGTCGTCGGCCACAGTCAGCTCGCGCGGGTGCGGGTGTCGATCACGAAGGCGAGGCGGGCCACCCGGGCTGCCGGCACGCGGGCGGGCGGGTAGGTGAAGCGCAGCGCCAGGGCGTTCTCGGTGTTGACCTGGGCGCTCACCTCGATGAGATCGGCCTCTCCGCTGAGCCCGGCGCCGATGACCGAGACCAGCACCGGCAGACCGTCGAGGGCGAGGCGACCGTTCCAGCCCTGGGCCTCGGTGATCGGCACCACGACATCATAGTGGTAGCGGGCCGACACGAAGACCATGGCGCGGGTGGCCCGGTCGACCGGGAAATTGTCGGTGTCTTTGTACACCGGCAGGCTGGTGGCGCTGGGCTCAGCCGGCAGGGTGACGTCGATCACACCGGTGACAAAGCGCTCCTGGTGCTGGTTCTGGAGGAGCAGGTAGGCGAGGCCGATGTTGACCACCGGGGCCAGGATGCTCCACAGTTCCTGCTGGTTGTTGGCGGGCGGGGTGCCGCCGAGGGCGGCGAGGACATCATCTCCGGCGAGCAGGATGCCGAGGATGCCGGCCAGGGTGAGGTTGTTGGCGTGGGTGAGCTCGCCGGCGTGGCCATAGGTGGCGAAGAGCGGCAGACTGCTGGCCAGCAGGGCCTTGTCCCACAGGGCGCGGCGCCGGTGGGTGGCCAGTTGGGTGCGGGCCTTTTGGGTGAGCTGGGCCTCCTGGCGCTGAAGCGCGGTGAGGCGCTGGGCGGCGCTGCCTTCGAGGCGCTGGCGCAGCTTCGCCTCGGACTCGTTCAGTCGCTGGCTGAGCGACTGATCCCGGGCCTGCAGGCCCGCCTGGATGGCAGCGGTGCCCTGCGACTGAAGCTGCGCCAGCCGCCGGACCGCCGACGACTGACGCGACAGGGCGCCCCCCACCTCGCTGCGAAAGCCCTGCTGCGCGGCGCGGAGGCGCTCCACATCTGCCTGCGCGGCCAGCCCGGCCTGCAAGCGGAGGTGGACCCGGTTGCCCTGGGGGAGCTCGGCCGACAGCAGGTCGACCGGCTCCACCGCGGGCAGGGCCGGGGCTTCTACAGAGGGCGCCCGCCAGCGCAGGCGCGCCGGCGGTCGAGGCGGGGGTGGAGGGCGCACGAGGGGCTCCGATCAGCCGGTGGTGGCGGTTCCCTGGGTGTCGATGGCGAAGGCGACAGACACCTGGATTTCCAAGGTGGTGGCGCCGCTTCGCGAGCCCGAGGCCGAGACGGAGAGGGTCTTGGCATCGGTCATCTGTCCGCGCAGCTCGAAGGCGATGATCTTGCCGCCATCGGTCTCTCCGCCGCCCGCGCCCGTCACCGTCAAGGATGTGGTTGACACAATGACCGGACGGCCCTTCAAGTCGACGCCGGTGGCTCCGCTGAGCATGGCTTCGGTGATCGAGATCGTCACCGCATCGGAGGACCAGGGGTAGTTCGGCTCCTTCTCCTCACCCGGGATGACGATGGAGAGCGTGGTGACCCCGGTGACGTAGCGGTCATAGACCTTTTCGCCATCGTAGAGCCACCAGCCGATCCCCATGTTGAGCAGCGGCGCCAGCCAGCTCCAGGCCTCGGCCACCGAGCGCGCGGCCCGGTTTTTGCCCATCGCCCGCAGGATGAGGTCGTCGCCGACGAGTAGGCCTGCGAGCACCCCCGCCAGGGTGAGGTTCTCCCGGGCGAACAGATCCTGGCTGTTGCCATAGGCCGCGAAGAGGGGCAAGGCGCTGGCGAGCAGCAGCTTGTCCCAGCGGGCGCGGTTCGCTGCGCTCCGGATCCGCCGCAGGGCGGCCTTCTCGGCCTTGGTGTTCTGGGCGTCGAGCCGGCGGGCGTTGCCAACGCCCAGGGCTTGGGCCCGCGCCACCAGGGTGGTCTGGGTGCTGGCGATGCGCTTGGCAATTGCCTGGTCGCCGTTCTGGGCCTGCTGCGACAGCGTCCGCACCGACTTCGCCTGCAAGGCGGCGAGCCGCTGGGTGGCCCGCGCCGCGCCGTCGAGGGCGCGGCGGGTGGCGGCGTTGTTGTGGTTGCTGGTGCGGCGGAAGGCCACCACCTGCGCGTGGGTCGCCAGGACGGGCTGCAGACGCAGCTCCACCTTTCGACCGTTCGGCAGCATGGCGGTCACGCGCTGGGCGCCTTCGGTGGGGCGGATCGCGGCGATCTTGCCCTGGGCCGAGGGCGCCCGAACGGCGCCGGCCTGGCTGGCGAGGTTGCCGGCCTGGGTGCGCTTCTGGGCGCTGGCGGAGAGGGAGGCCTTGTGCTGGGCAGCCCACCGCCGGCGATCCGCGCGCAGTTGGACCGTGGCCTTGGCGGCCACGGCCTCATCGAGTGCTTCTGGATCCACGGTTCACCTCGTGAGAGGGGTGAGGAGAGGCGCGGGGCGGCGGTCAGCCGCCCCGGGTGGGCTAGCTGTTCTTCTTGGTGTCGATCACGAAGGCCACTTTGGGCGAGACCGTGCCGTCGGAGCCGGTCGCGGTGATGGTGAGGGTGGTGCCGGTCACCGAGCCCACGACCTCCATCACGCCGGTGTCGCCGGAGACCACCGAGACGAGCACCGGCTGGCCGGTCAGGACCAGCTTGGCCTCCGTCACGAGGCCATGATCGGAGCCCAACTCGACCTTGGCGATGCCTTCCTTCAGGTCTACGACGCCGGAGAGGAAGCGCTCGTGCTGGTCGTCCTTGAAGAGGTACCAGGCGGCGCCCACGTTGATGGCGGGGGCCACGTAGCTCCAGACGTCGGCGCCCTTGTTCCAGACGTCGCCGCGCTTGCGGCCAAGGCCCTTGGACAGGAACTCATCGCCAAACAACAGACCACCGAGCAAGCCGGTCAGGATCAGATTGTTATTGTGGAGGAGGTCGCCCGATTTGCCGTAGGCGGCGAAGAGCGGCATCGACGAGGCCAGCAGGATGCTGTCCCACATCTGGCGGGTGCGCTGGTGACGCAGCGCCCGCCGGGTCTTGCGCAGGATCTCCGTCTCCTGCTTCTTCATCGCATCCTGGTGGTCCTTGTCGACCTTGGTGATGCGCGCCGCGATGGCGGTCTCGGCCTGGGAGAGGCGAGCCGACAGGGCGGTGTCACCCTTGGCGATCTGGTCGGCCAGGGTCTTCGAGGAGCGGGCCTGGAGCTTGGCGAGGTTGGTGATCGCCGCCGAATTGGCCTTGAGCGCCTTGGAGGTGGTGGCGTTGTTGCGGTTCTCCTCGGCGCGCAGCACGCTGATCTCGCGCTGGGTGGCGAGCTCGGGCGACAGCCGCAGCTTGACCTTGCGGTTGTTGGGCAGGGTGGCAGTGACCACCGTGGCGCCGCGCAGCGTGGACAGACGCTGGAGGTTGGCCTTGGCGCCCACCTTCACCCGGCTGGCCTGGTTGGCGAGGCTGGCGGCCTGGGCGCGCTGCACCGAGGCGCGGCGGGCCGTGTCGCGGCGGATGGCCTGGGCGCGGGCCTGGGCACGGCGGTTCTCTTCGTCGCGGCGGCGCGCCTGCACGCGGAAGGAGACGAAGGCCTCGTCGGACTCGTCGCTCTCGTCCGACTCGTCGCTCTCGTCGGACTCATCGGACTCGTCGCTCTCGTCGGACTCGTCGCTTTCGTAGTCCTCATCGGACTCATCGGACTCGTCGCTCTCGTCCGACTCGTCGCTCTCAAAGTCCTCGTCGGACTCGTCAGACTCATCGGACTCGTAGTCCGCCTCATCGGACTCATCGGACTCATCCGACTCGAAGTCCTCGTAGTCAGCTTCGGTGTCTTCCTGGTGAAAGTTCGACATGACGTTCTCCTTGGGCGTGAGGGGCTAGCGGAGGGTGGAGACACCGACGGCTTCGGCCTCGGTGTCGATGACAAACGAAAGTGAGATGGTGTGAACAGAGGACTCGGAGCCGCTGCGGGAGCCCAGCCAGACCGCGGCGACGACCTCGTCGGGGCCGGTGACCTCGACCCAGCCCATCACGCCGTTGATCTCGGAGAGCAGGGACTCCAAGGCCGGCCCGCCTTCCAGGCTGCTGACGATGGGCCGACCGCGCAGGTCGATGTCGCCGGTGAGGCCCTGGGCGGCGCCCAGTCGAAGGGGCTGACCCCGAAGGATGGATCCAGCGCGACGCTTGGACAGATCGAGGGTGATGACGGTGGAGCCGGCGACGAAGCGCTCGGTCTGTCGCCCACCGAGCACGGCCTGGGCCGCGCCCGCGAAGGCCACCGGCGCCAACGCGCCGACGAGGGTGCTGTCGCCGATCGCGTCTTTGGCCAGGTAGGTCGCCGCGAGGCCGCCGCCCAGCAGCAGGTTGCGGGTGCCCGTCAGGCTGCGCCGGTCGCCGTGGGTGGAGAAGAAGGGCAGGGCGGTGGCCAGCAGCAGCCCATCCCAGAAGATGCGGTCGCGGAGCTGCCGGTTGTTGCGCTGCTTGAGCCGCCGCGCCGTGCGTTCGACCGACGACACCGCTTCGCTGAGCTCGGCCCGCGACTGACGCCGCAGCCGCGCGATCGAGCGCCCAAGGTCGGAGCGCGCCTCGGCGATGTCCTGGCCGAGCGACTCCTCGGCAGCGGCGATCTCCGTGCGCAGCTCGATGCCCTGGACCTCCTGGAGGTTGCGCAGGCGCTCGATCGCCCGGGCCTGGGCCTTGAGCGCCCGGCTGGTGATCTGGGTGTTTTGATCGACCACCTTGTGCAAGGCCCGCAGGCTCTGGTGGCTGGCCAGGGCCGGACCCACCCGCAGGCGGATGCGCCGGCGATTGGGCAGCACCACCGCCAGAACCCGCACGCCGCCTGCCTGACCGGGAGACGAGGCCCCACGAAGCCGCTTGAGGCGCGCCCGTTGCAGGGTCTTCAGGTCGAGGTTGAGCTTGCGGGTGGTCTTGCGCAAGAAGGGCGCGGCGAGCCCGCCCAGGCGCTGGCGGAGCAGGGCCGCGCCGCCCTGCTTGACCTTGCCCAGCAAGGCGCCCTGCAGCATCGAGCTGAGGGAGCCCGCGAGGAGCAAGGGGAGCGCTTCGCCCTCATCGGTGAGAGGCAGACGGGCCATGGTCTAGCGCGGCCCCCGACGCAGGGGCTTGGCGGGCGGCGGGGCCGGGCGGGCCGGCGGCCGGCGGGGCGGCTCTTCGTAGACCTCCTCGTCGGCCTCATCGGCGATCAGCTCCAGGCGCTCCAGCACGTTGGCGATGTGCAGCACCGTGTCGGCGATGGCGCGCTGGTGGGTGTCCATCTGTTTTTGCAGCAGGGCCATCTGGCGCTGCTCGGCGCGCATCTTGGAGACGACCTTGTGCAGGGTGGCCACCTCTTCGCGCAGGGCGGTGAGCTCCTCGTTGGGCTCGTCCTCGTCGCGGTTGTTGGCCACCAGGGCCGGCAGCGCGCTGGCCAGCATCGCCAGGGTGGGGTTGGCGCCGTTCATCGGGTCTGCTCCAGCACCCTGGGCCTGCGCGACGGCGCGGGCGAGGGCGGCTTCGAGGGCGGGGTTTCGTTCAGACATGGGCTCACAGTCCCCACGTGGAGAGGTCTTCGCTGTCATCGGTGGCCTCGGCCAGCTCGTCGGCCAGGGCCTCCAGCGCCAGATCGCGCTCCACGGCGGCCTCGCGCAGCAGCTCCAGGCAGCGGGCGGCCCGGGACTGGGGGTCGGCCGGGTCTGCCGCCAGCTCGCCCGCCTCGTTGAGCAGGTAGGGCGGCAGCTCGGGGTCGGCCTCGCTGCTGTCGGCGTTCACCTCCATCGCGGCCTCGGTGGCCAGGGTGGAGATCACGCGCAGCACGCCCTCAACCGGCACCATTTGGGGCTGGCCATTGGGCGCCAGTCCCATCGGCACCTGCGGCCGGCCGGCGGCGCCCATCGTGGCGGAAAGCAGGGCGGCCTGGATGGCCGGCTCGCGCAGGAGGAGGGAGAGCTGCGCGAGGGCGTTGCCCTGCCCGAGGAGCGCGCCCCCGCCGGGGCCCTGCGGCTGCCCGAAGCCCTGGGGCTGCCCGAAGCCCTGTGGCTGGCCAAAGCCCTGTGGCTGTCCGAAGCCCTGTGGCTGTCCGAAGCCCTGCGGCTGTCCGAAGCCCTGGGGCTGTCCGAAGCCCTGGGGCTGGCCGAAGCCCTGCGGCTGTCCGAAGCCCTGCGGCTGAAAGGACACCGAACCGAAGGCACCCGGCGCGTCTCCGCCGCCCATCCAACCCTGGAGGGCCGGCCCCGCGGCCTGGGCGATCTGGCCGACGATCCCGCCCTGACCCGCGAGTTGGGGCACCATGGCGCCGGCCATGTTTTGGGCGAGCCCGCCCCATCCCCCCTGCCCGCCGCTCGCGGCGAAGGAGGTGAGCGCGCCGAGCCCGCTGCTCAGCAGGCCGCCCCAGGGGCTCGAGCCCCCGTCGCCGCCGCCGCCGAACAAGGAGCCGAGGGCTTGGCCAAAGGAGCCGCCCTGCCGACCGCTGCCCGACTGTCCACCCCCCTGGCCCTGTGTGCGCTGCCGACCCTGGGAGCCGCCTGCGCCGCCCGCGCCCGAAGAGCGGCCACCGGGACCGCGCTGCGAGCTCGGGCCTCGCGTCTGGGGCTGCGTCCTCGACGACCCGCCGGTGGAAGGGCGGCTGGCGCCGGGCGAGCGCGAGGAAGAGCCGCTGGTGCGGCTGCCCGTGCTTCGGCTGGAGGTGCGACCACCGCCCCCCGAAGCCGTCTCAATCCAGCCGCCGAAGAGGCGGCGGGCCTCGCTGGGGCCCAGTCCCTCGGCGGCGCCCCGCGCCAGCGA
>JBEIQK010000990.1:0-2108 GCA_040376505.1 Alphaproteobacteria bacterium
AGGGGGACTGACCATCGCGATCGGCTCGGTGGTGGACGACGCGATCATCGACGTGGAGAATGTCTACCGGCGCCTGCGCCAAAACGCGTCCCTGTCTGAAGACCAGCGTCGGAGCGCGCTGGATGTGGTCTACAACGCATCGGTGGAGGTGCGCACCTCCATCGTCTTCGCCACCTTGATCATCCTGCTGGTCTTCCTCCCTCTGTTTTTCCTCTCGGGAGTTGAGGGGCGGATGCTGGCGCCCCTCGGCCTCGCCTATGGGGTGTCGATCGCCTCCTCGCTCCTGGTGGCCTTGACCGTGACGCCGGCCTTGGCGGCCCTGGCCCTGCCCCGCTCGGCCGACACGGCCCACGAGAGCCGGCTGATGGAGCGCCTCAAGGGCCTCTACGCCCCGATGCTGGAGGGCGCGCTGGCCCGGCCCTCGCGGGTGCTGGGCGGGGCGGGGCTGGCTCTGATCGCCGCCCTGGCCACCCGGCCCTTTCTGGGGCGCAGCTTCTTGCCGGAGTTCAACGAGGGGGCCCTCACCCTCAACGTCGTCACCCTGCCGGGCACCTCCTTGGAGGCCTCCGACGCGCTCGGTCGCCGCGTCGAGACCGTGCTGCTCGACTTTCCCGAGGTCGCCGGCACCGCGCGCCGCACCGGGCGGGCCGAGCTCGACGAGCACGCCCAGGACGTCAACGCCGCCGAGATCGACGTGCGACTGGATCTCACCAAGGGTGAACGGAGCCGAGAGGAATTCCTCTCCGACCTGCGCGCCGCACTCTCCCAGGTGCCGGGTGCGGTGATCACGGTGGGCCAGCCGCTCTCCCACCGCATCGACCACATGCTGTCGGGCAGCCGCTCGGCGATCGCCATCAAGGTCTTTGGCGACGACCTCGGCGCCCTGCGGCAGCTCGCCGATCAGATCGCCGCGGTGGTGACCGAGGTCCCGGGTGCGGTGGACGTGGCGGTGGAGCAGCAGGTGGACATCCCCTCCCTCGAAGTGCGGGCCGACCGCGACCGACTCGCCCGCTATGGCCTGGGGGCCGGCGCCCTGGCCGAGGCGGTGGAGAAGGCCTGGACCGGCGAGACGGTGGGGGCGCTCCTCGAAGGCCAGCGCACCGTCGACATCGTCCTGATGCTCGACGCCCGCGACCGCGACGGCGTGGTGGCGGTGGCGGCCACGCCGATCGACACGCCGCTGGGGATGGCGGTGCCGCTCGGCGCCCTGGCCAGCATCCAGCGCAGCTCGAGCCCCAACACCATCTCCCGCGAAGGGGTGGTGCGAAAGATGGTGGTGCAGGCCAACGTGGCTGAGCGCGACCTCGCGGCGGTGGTGGCCGACATCCGCGCCGCGGTGGGGGCTCGCGTGGCCATGCCCGAAGGCTACTTCGTGGTGTACGGTGGACAGTTTGAGAGCGCCGCCGAGGCCACGCGCACCATCGGTCTGCTCTCGATCGGCGTGGTGTTCGGCATCGGCCTGCTCCTGGTGGTGGCGCTGGGCTCGGTGCGCAACGCCCTGCTCACTCTGATCAACCTGCCGCTGGCGCTGATCGGCGGCGTCTTCGCGGTGGCGATGACCGGGGCGGTGATCTCGATCCCCGTGCTGGTGGGCTTCATCACGCTCTTCGGCATCGCCACCCGCAACGGGATCATGATGATCACCCACTTCGAGCACCTGCTGGCCGAGGGCAAGGCCTTGCGCGAGGCGGTGGTGCAGGGCTCGTTGGAGCGCCTGTCGCCCATTCTGATGACGGCGCTCTGTGCAGGGCTGGCGCTGGTGCCCCTGGTGCTGGCGGCCGATGAGCCGGGCAACGAGATCCAGGCGCCGATGGGCGTGGTGCTGCTGGGCGGCTTGCTCACCAGCACCGCCCTCAACATGGTGGTGGTGCCGGCGCTCTTTCTGCGCTGGGGTCGGCCGGCGGCGCCGGCAGGAGGTGCCCTGTGATCCTGCTCCTCTGTGGCCTCGCCCTGGCCTTGTCTCCCGACGAGGCGGTGCGGGCGGCGCTGGCCCATCATCCGCGCCAGGTGGCCGCCGACGCGGCGGTGGGGGTGGCCGAAGGTGTACAGAAGGCGGCCCGGGGCCTGCAGTCCAATCCCACCCTGGAAGTTGCGGTCGACGCGGCCAG
>JBEIQK010000554.1:0-4474 GCA_040376505.1 Alphaproteobacteria bacterium
CGCCGCGGTCCATCGCGGGATTCACTTTCGCGCGGTGCATGCGAGCGTATGGCGATCGATGTTTCTCTATGAACGCGAGTCGCGCGACGGCGCGATGGCGAAGGAGTCTGCGGTGAAACTTGCGGCGCAAGTCATCGCGTGGAGCGAAACGCGTCCACATCGAGCTCGACGACCTGCGCGAGAAGGCCGGCGCACCGGGCATTCACAAAGAGGCCGCCGAGCGCTGCATGGGGGCCGTGGCCCACCTCGCCGACGAGCTGCGCAAGGAGCTGGAGCCATGATCCGGCGCCTCGCACGCAAGCTCCTCGATCACCTGCGCCCGCCGCGTATCCCCAGCGCGCCGTCCACCGGCCGCCCCTTGCCCACCACCCGCGACGCCTGGCAGGGCGCCCCGCCGCCCGCCGCCGAAGAAGAGGAGCCCGAGATGGACCTTGAGGTCAGCGCAAGCCAGCTCAAAGAGTGGGTCGAGGCCGGCAAGGATGTCCTGCTGGTCGACATCCGCGAGCCCTATGAGGTGGCCCAGGGCTTCGTCAGCGGCGCCCTGCTGCTGCCGATGAACAGCGTGCCCGGGCGCCTCGACGCCCTGCCGCAAGACAAGGTCATCGTGCTCTACTGCGCCGCCGGCGTGCGGTCTTTCGGGGTGGCCCACTACCTGCGCGAGCAGGGCTACCCCGAGGCCTGGTCGCTGGTGGGCGGCATCGGCGCCTGGCTGGAGACCGGGGCCGCCTGGGAGCGCCCATCCCGCCCTGGCCCTGGTTAGTTCGCGCAGCCCCCTGGAGGCCTCATGCGTCTGCTCGTCCTCGCGGCCCTGCTCAGCGTTGGCTGTAGCTGGAAGAACCGCGTCAAAAAGCTCTCCGACACCGAGATCGACCACTACTACGCGCTTCGCGTCTTCATGAACGAGGGCCAGCACAAGGCCTACTTGAAGACCAAAGAAGAAGAAGACCGCAGCGCGATGCTGAAGAGCATGGGCCTGTGGGACAAGTTCTACAAGCTGGAGCCCGCCAGGCGGCAGGCCATCTCCGACGGCAAGGTGGAGGTGGGCTGGACCGCCGAAGAGGTGCGGATGTCCTGGGGCACCCCCTTCGACACCCGCAACATGCCAGGCCGCAAGGCCGAGCGCAGCAAGATGTGGGTCTTCCGCTTCGAAGAGCAGCAAGATGGCAGCGTGCTCGTCTGGGAGGAGGGCAGCAAGACCGAGTACCATGCCGCCCGCTTCTTCCAGCGCGAGGTGATCCTCGACAATGACATCGTGGCCGAGATCCGCGACAAAAACGAAAAGTGGTGAGGTAAGGATGGGCGGCCCCCGCGATCGCGCCGATGTTGAGGCTCGCCTGGAGGCCGTCCGGGCCATCCATGGCCCCTGGAACAGCAACATCCCCCTGCCCTTTGGCGCCTGGACCCGCGGCGAAAAGTCCCCGCCCCAGGGCCGCCTGATGCGCATCCTCCAAGTGGTGCGCGACTTTGGCGGCAAGCCGCTGGAGCGCTGTCGGGTGCTCGACCTGGGCTGCCAGGAGGGCCTGCACAGCCTCGCCTTCGGCATCCACGGCGCCCAGGTGGTGGGCATCGACGCCCGGCCGGGCCACCTCGCCCGGGCCGCCGTCGCCCGCGACATCCTGGAGCTGCCCCATGTGCAGTTTTTGGAGCAGGATGTGCGGGAAATCTCGCTCGCCACCCACGGGCGATTCGACATCATCCTGTGCACCGGGGTGATGGAGCACCTGGAGCTTCAGTCGCAGATGAACCTGCTCGGCGCCATGTCGCTGATGTGCACCGGCGTCTGCGTCTACGATCAGCGCGTGGTGCACCAGCCCACCCACAAGCTCACGGTGCCGGCCGGCGACTTTGGCGGCGCTGTCGTCGAAGAGCACGGTGCGGCCGACACGCCCGAGCAGATGGCCGCGCGCTGGTGGGCCAGCCACAAAAACCGCAACAGCTTCTGGCCCACCCGCCCCGCGGCGATCCGCATGGCAGCGGGCTCGGCCTTCATCGGGCTCTACCAGGCCATCCTGCCCACCCTGGCGTCGGGCGGGGCCACCGCCAAGGTGCCCAATGAGTCGATCGCCTTCGTGGCCACCCGCAACCGCGCCGAGGTGCTCTACCCCTACCCCTCCGCCGAGGAGTAGGGGCCGAGCGGCCGGCTACATGCCGAGGTCGGCGGCCGAGCGGGGCAGCAGCTTCCACTGCGAGAAGCTGTAGTCGATGAGGCCGGTGGCAGAAGGGAAGCTGTCGCCGCTGCCGTAGGTGCCATCGTAGTCGTAGAGCAGGTCGTCCACAAAGAGGCTGCTCCAGTTGGTGGCCGCCACCCCGTAGCTGTCGGCGTCGCCCGTCAGGCTGAGCCCGCCGGAGATCGTGACGAGCACGCCCTCGTAGGGCTCCCAGTCGCTGGGCTCGGCGCTCAAGGTGGTGGCGGTGACCGAGGCGGTGCCCGACTTCACCACATCGGCGGCGTCGGTGACCTTCAGCTCGGTGAGGTCGTAGTATTCATCGACCTCGCCGGTGATGGTCAACACATCGCCCACCGCCACGGTGACGGCGGTGGTGTTGGTGTAGACGTAGATGCCGCTGTACTCGCCGCCGCCGGCGTCCTGAACAAAGAAGCCCTTGCCCGAGACGCTGACGCTGGTGGCCACCACGTTCTCCAGGGTGACGATGCCCGAGACCGCACCGGTCTGGACCTCGTTGACGGTGGCCACGCCGCCGGTGCCGCCGTCGCCCCCGCCGCCATCGCCGCCGGCCCCAGACAGATCTTCGGTGTCACGCGGACAGACCTTGAAGGCCTCGAAGCTGTAGGAGACGAGGCCGGTGGCCTCGGGCAGCAGGTCGCCGTTGGACAGATCGAACTGGAAGAACCAGTCGTCGAGCGGCACGCCGTAGCTGGTGCTGACCTCGCCGTAGTCGTTGACATCGCTGGTGATGTCGGCGTCGATCAGGGTGACGAGGCCGCCCTCGTAGGGCTCCCAGTCGGTGGGGGCCTCGGTGAGGACCTCGGCCACCGGCTCGCCCGTGCCGACCTCCACCACCGCGTCGACCGAGGTGATCTTCAGCTCCAGGAAGTCGTAGAAGACCTCAAAAGAACCGGAGATGTCGATCTTGTCGCCCACCTGCAGATCGAGGCCGGCGATGACATCCTCATAGGTGAAGACGTAGACGCCCGAGCCCGGGCCGCCGCCCTCGTCCTGGATGAAGAAGCCAAAGTCGCGGGTGGGCAGGCTCGTGACGATGACGCCCTGCAGATCGGCCGAGCCGGTGAGGCCCTCGGCGCGGGCGTTGGCGATGGTGGTGGTGCAGCCCACGCCTGCGACGTAGCCCGAGAGGTCGGCCTGATCGCGGGGGTTCAAGCGGTACTGCTCGAAGGAGTAGGCGATGATGCCCACCACGGCGTCGTAGGTGGCGCCGCGCTCGGTCTCGTAGAGGAAGAGGTCGTCATCCATCTGGATGCCGCCCGACAGCGGGGCCTGGCCGTAGCTGTCGATGCAGGCGGTGACCTCCTGGTCGTCCATCTGCACCAGCACGCCCTCGTAGGGCTCCCAGTCGCTGACCGCGGAGACCACGGTGGGGGCGACCGAGCCGGTGCCGGTGACCTCCACGCTCTCGGCGGTGGCGACCACCTGGGTGCTGTCGTAGAACTCGGCCACGGTGCCGGCGATGGTGACCTCGTCGCCCACCGACAGGAAGGTGTCGCCGAGCCCGCCGCCGCCGAGGAAGACGTAGACGCCGCTGTACTCGCCGCCGTCGGGCTCGCTCACATAGAAGCCCTCGCCATCGCGGTCGAGCGGGCTCGTGACGATCACGCGGGTCAGGGTGACCTGGGTGTCGACCTCGACGTCTCCCCGTTGAATGTCATAGATGGTCGTCCCGCTGCCGCTGCCGCCGTCGTCGCCGCTGCCTTCTTCGCCGCCCTTGTCGGTGCCAGAGGAGGAGGGGGTGACACAGGCCACAGCGAGCAGCGCCAGGAGTGCATAGCACCCCGCTCCACTCGAAGATCCCTGCCGAAGTCGACCGCTGGTCCTGATCATGGAGCGCTCCTGGTTGGAGAGAGCGGCCGTATACATGGAGAGAGAGGCAATGGCAAGTGAAGCGCTCGTGACTGAGGGCCTGACGCGGCGCTATGGCGCGCGAACCTCGCTGGACGCACTGACTGTGCGCGTCCTGGAGGGCGATGTCTACGGCTTTCTGGGGCCCAATGGCGCCGGCAAGACCACGGCGATCCGCTGCATCCTCGGCCTGATCCGGGCCGACGCAGGCAGCGTCACCATCTTTGGCGAGCGCGATCCGGTGCGCCAGCGGGCCCACGTCGGCGCCATGGTGGAGACCCCCGCCTTTCACGGCTGGATGACCGGCCGCCAGAACCTCGAGCGGGCCGTCGCCTTCGCCGGCCAGGGCAGCAAAGAGGACATCGACCGGGCGCTCTCGCAGGTCGGCCTGCTCGGCCGCGACGGCGAGAAGGTGCAGGGCTACTCGCTCGGCATGC
>JBEIQK010000283.1:0-7490 GCA_040376505.1 Alphaproteobacteria bacterium
CGTCCGGAGGGATGGGCCGGCCTTCGCTGAGCCTGCTTAGCGTTCAGGCGGGGAGACTGGCAAGGTGCGGGGGCTCGCCCAGGGCGGCGAGGAAGCTGCTCGCCTCTCGACCGGGGAGGGTGAAGCTGCCCAGCGGGCCGTGCCAGCCGTGCCAGTCGCTGCCGCCGGTGGTCTGAAGGCGGGCCTTGTGGGCGATTCGGGCCAGATCATCGCGGCCGACGCGGCCGATGCCGGGCCGGTGGGCCTCCAGGGCGTGCAGGCCGAGGGCGGCGAGGCCGGGGGCCTTGGCGGCGGCCTCTTCGAGGGGCGGGTGGGCCCAGGAGACTCGCCCGCCAGCGGCGGTGGTGGTGGCGATGACCTCGGCGGCGGAGATCTCGATGGGGGGTACCACAGCGGCCTCGCGAGACAGCGGGCCCGTCCAGGCCGAGCGGTGGTCGGGCACCCGGCCGGCGGCGACGAGGGCGCGGGCGAGGTGGTGGCGGGTGAGGGCGAGCTGGCCCTCCCAGGCGGCCGGCGGGGCTACGAGGGGCAGCCCCAGGCGACGGCCGACCTCCTCGTGGCGCCAGGCGCGAAAGGCGGCCCGCTTGCGCAAGAAGGCGCGGTAGTCGGCGGGCATCTCGCCGGGAAAGTAGACCAGCAGGTGCAGCTCGGCGCCCTCGAAGCTGGCGCTGACCTCGGCGCCGTGCAGCAGGTGGATGCTGCGCCCATTGTGGCGAAAGGGGCCGGCGGGCCAGGCGGGCTCGAGGTCGTGATCGGTGATCGCGGCGACGTCGACCCGGGCGGCGATGAGGTCGGAGAGCACCTGCCCGGGCGGGTGTTTGCCGTCCGAACGGTCGGTGTGCAGGTGGAGATCGAGGCGAGCCCGCGGCGGCACGTTCACGAGGGGCTGAGCCCTTCGGCGTCGATGGCGTCGACCATCCGGCCGTAGCCGTCGATCAGGCCGCGCAGATCGGCCACCATCTTGATGCGGGTCGAGCGCAGTCGCACCAGCTCGGCCTGCAGGGCGCGACGCTCTTCGGCGGCGGTCTGGAGCACCTTCTCGGCCTCGAGCCGGGCCTCACCGAGGATGACGTCGACCTCGCGGCGGGCAGACCGCTCCATGTCTTCGGAGAGGCGGCGGGCGAGGAGCAGGGTGTCCTTGATGTCGCCTTCGCCGCTGCGAAGCTCGACGATCTCGCTCTCCCGGCGCTGGAGCTGCTCGCGCAGGCGCTGGTTGTCTTTCAAGGACTCTTCCAGCGCGTCGCGCACCTCGTCGAGGAAGGCGCGCACCTCGTCGGAGTCGTAGCCGCCCCGGCGCGCGGGCCCGAACTGCTTTTGGATGATGTCGAGCGGCGTGACGCGCATGCGCAGAGCTCCTCTGGCGAGCGGCGGCCTATCCTGTCGCGCTCAGTTGCGGCGGGGGCTGAGGGCCACGTCGGCGCCGACGCCGGCCTCGCGCACCTTGCGCCGCAGGGCGTCGAGTGGCTCGGTGGCGTCGTCCGAAGCGTCGACCAGGGCGTCGAGATCGGCGATGCCCTCGGGGCTGGCGATGATGGCGGCGCCCTCGCCGGGCACCCGGGCGCTGAAGTCACCTTCGCCGGTGGCCAGGGCGCCCTTGGCGGCGCGCAGATCGCGCTGGACGACGCTCAGCCGACCCGAGGAGTCCAGCGAGATGATGTCGACCACCGCGAGGTCGAGGGTGTCAAAGCGCACCTCCCAGGCGCCGTCTTTGCGCACCATGCCCGCCGAGAGCGGGGTGGTGGGCTCGGGGGAGGGCGGGCGGCTGGCCCAGGCGGCGACGGCGAGGGTGAGGGCGCCCAGCAGGCCGGCTGAGGCCCAGTAGGCGGTGGCCTTGGGCGGCTGGGGCAGGGGGGCGGGCAGCTCGCAGAGGGGGCCCACATCGGCCCAGGGGCGGGCGCGGGCAGCCTCGAGGGCGACGACGGGGGCCGGCCCGAGGAGCTGCGTGCCGCTCCAGCGGCCGGCGGCGGTGACCCGGGCGCCGCGCAGGTGGTGGCGGGCGGGGGTGGCGTCTTCGCAGACGGCTTCGAGCAGGGGGACCAGCTCGCCCAGCTTCTCGGCGGCGACGAACCAGGCGTCGGGGCCGACCGGCACGCCCACCCCGCGCAGGGAGCGGTCGAGCCGCTTCTTGTGCTTCATCGCGTCGGGGTGCAGGATCAGGGCGAAGAGATCGGCCTTTTCTTCGGCGCGGAGGGCCTCGGTGGCCGGCGGGATGAGGTCCTTGGCGGCGATGACCCCGCCGCGGACCAGGCGCACGGCGCGGCTGCAGCGCGGGCAACGGTCGGCGTGCTCCAGGCCGGCCTCGGTGAGCAGGCCGACGGGCGAGGGGCAGCCGGGCTCGGCGAGGTTGGCCAGGAAGCCGAGGATGCGGTCGCAGCGCCCATCGGTGAGGGCATCGCCGAACATGCCGTCGCGGTCGGCGTTGTTGCGCACCATCTCGCGCAGGCCGTCCTGGGCGGCGGCGATGGCGGTGCGGTAGGCCCCGGTGTGGCGCTCGACGATCTCCAGCGGCTGGCCATCGCCATAGTGCAGGCGGAAGATGGCGTCGGAGAGGGGGTCGGCGGCGGCGAGGAGGCGGCCCTTCCAGGCGCGGGGGATGGGCAGCGTGACGTCGGCGTCGGGGCTGACGCGGCGGTAGCGGCCTTCCCGCGTGCGGGAGAGGTAGTCGGCGACGTACAGCCCGCAGAGGCGCTCGGCCTCGTCGGCGTTCACGTCGTCGGGCAGGGTGGTGAGCACATGGTCGCGGGCGTCGGCGAGGAGGTCGGCGCGGACGGCGACGCGAGCGAGGACCAGCTCCCAGGCGACGCGGATGGTCACAGGCGACCACAAGGCGCGGGCGAGGCTGCTGGCGGGTGTCTCGGGGGTCATGGCGGGGGACCCTGGGGCGGAGGGCGGGGTCGACCTGGGGGCGGGGAGCCCGTCGATCCCACCGGTGGGGGCCGCCAGCATAACCGAGGACCGCGTGAGGATGACGCGGGGATGGCGAAAAAGACGTGTGAGGTCTTGACCGGGCAAGACCCGGCCAAAAATCAGGCTGCGGCCTCGTAGCAGAGGGGCTCGACCTCGGTGGTGGCCGAGTCGGTGAGCAGATCCTGGATCGCCGCCGCGGTGGCGACGCTGGCCAGCTCTTCGTCGCCAAAGGCCTCGAGGAAGTCGGCGTAGAAGAGCGCGATCAGATCGCCGAGGTTGGTGTGGATCGTGGCGGGCATGGGCGGGCCTCCGAGCGGAGGGTGGGTGGGGACGCGAAAAAGTGGAGCAAGGACCGTGCCAGGCCCGGACACCGCCGGGGGAGCGCCCGCTCTCGGGGGCTGCGATGACCGAGGACCCGCGTCAACGCGGGCTCTTCCTGTTCGGGGCCTTGGACGGGGTTCCACTTTTTGGACGCCCCTTTCTGTCTGAGGATTACAGAGGACTGTCTTGTGATTCAGAATCAGAGACCTTCAGCGTGGCGGCGGCCGTGAGCAGGTAGACCCGCTTCGCGCCGGCCTCCAGCAGGGCCTCGGCGCAGGCGCCGGCGGTGGCGCCGGTGGTGAGCACATCGTCGACGAGGAGTACCCGCCCAGACACGGCGCCGGTGGCCTGGATCAGGCGGCGGGCCGATCGCAGGCGGTCTTGCCGGCCGCGGCTGGCCTGGGACTCGGCCGGCGCGCGGTGCAGGCGGTGCAGGCAGGGCTTCCCCAGGCGCTGGGCGACCGGCCCGGCCAGGAGGGCGGCGGGCTCAAAGCCGCGGCGCCAACGATTGGGCCAGGCGCTGGGGGCAGGGATCACGAGGTCGACCTGGGGGAGGCGCCCGGCGGCGGCCTCGCCGAGGCGGCGACCGAGCTGGAGCAGGCAGCTGGCGTCGGGGCGGTACTTGCCGCGGCGAACCAGCATGCCCACCACCTCGTCGTAGCGGCCGAGGGACCAGGCCCCGCCGAGCGGCCAGACGATCGGGGCGGCGCGGGGCAGGGTGGGCAGGGCACAGCCTGCGCAGAGCCGGTGGGGCGGTGTGGCGAGGCCTTCGCCGCAGGCGATGCAGGCCTCGGGGAAGAGGGCGTCGAGGAGGAGGGACCAGGGGCGCATGCGCCAGACTAACAAGGGGGGGGGGCTCTCTGGGCGCCGGATGACCTTTGTTTACGCGCGGGGAGGGGGCTCCTCGGCGCCGCCATGGTGGTAGCCTCCGCCAAAGCGCAGGCTGCTGACGCGGTAGAGCTGCTCGACGAGCAGCACGCGGGCGAGCTCGTGGTTGACCACCATGCGCGAGAAGGCGAGCACCTTCCAGGCGCGGGCCCGCACGGCGGGATCGTGGCCGTAGGGCCCGCCGATGGCGAAGACCAGGCGCCGGGCGCTGGTGCGGGCGGCCTCGTCAAACCAGAGGTTGAAGGCCTCGGTGGTGGGCAGCTCGCCGCGCTCATCCAAGGCGATCAGGCGGTCGCCCTCTTTGATCTCGGCGAGGATGCGGGCGCCCTCGGCCTTCTTGACGGCGTCGATGTCGCCGCGAAAGGGCTCGGGGCGCAGCAGGGCCTCGGTGAATTCCATCTGGCGCGGCAGGCGGCGGGCGAAGTCCTGGGTGGCGGCGTCGGCCCAGTCGTTTCGTCCCTTTCCGACGCGCAGCAGATGGCTCTTCATCCGATGGCGGCGGGGGGGCTCATGGGTTCGCCCTTCTCGTTCAAGCCCAACTGCTGCAGCGAGAGGCGGGCGGCGTCCATCCACAGGCCGTCGAGGTCGTAGTGGCTGCGCAGGTTCGACTGGAATACGTGAACAATCACGTCGCCGAGGTCGACCAGCACCCACTTGTTGGCCTCCTGGCCTTCGACGCCGAGGGGGCGCTGGCCGGTGGCGTCGCGGAAGGCGTCGAGCACGCCCTTGGCGAGCGCGCCGACCTGACGGGCGCTGCTGCCATTGCAGAGCACGATGAGGTCGCAGTAGGAGGTGCGGCCGGTGACGTCGAGGACGACGAGCTCATCGCCCTTCTTGTCGAGGAGGGCCGCGGAGACGAGGCGGGCGACCTCGGTGGGCTCGGCGGGGTTGATGGCGGCGAAGGCCTTGCGGATCGCGGCGCGTTCGGGGTCCTCGCGGCGGCCGCCGGAGCGGGGGGCCACCGACGGGGCCTCGCCTTCGTCTTCGTCGTCGAGGTCCTCGTCTTCGTCTTCGTCTTCGTCCTCGTCTTCGTCCTCGTCCTCGTCCTCGTCTTCGTCTTCGTCTTCGTCTTCGTCTTCGGAGTCGGAGTCGGAGTCATCGTCGTCTTCGTCCTCATCGTCGAGGTCGGAGTCGGAGTCGTCGTCGTCTTCGTCCTCGGAATCCGAGTCGTCGTCGTCCTCGTCCTCGTCCTCGTCCTCATCCTCGTCGAGCTCGTCTTCATCGAGATCGAGATCGTCCTCCTCAAGCTCCTCGACCTCATCGGGGGGAGAAGGGAGGATGCGGGGGGGCGGCGCTTTGCGGGTCATGGCTCTCTCGGGGCAGGGCGTTTGGAGCGGGAGGCCGCCGGGTCGGGCGGCACCTCGGTGGGCAAAAGGGGCGCGGCGGCGGCATTGGCCGGGGCGCGCAGATCGATGGGCTGGCCAAAGGCCGAGCGGGCCAGCTTGAGCGTGACCTTCTCCAGCTGCGGGCCCGTGGCCCACTCGCCGCTGACGTCGGCCACCAGCTTGACGGCGGTGGCCTCGTCGATCCACACCGTGCCGGAGAGCGCGCGGGCCGCACCCTGCTCTCGCTCGATGATGGCGCGGCGCTGGGCCTGTTGGGGGCTCTCCTCGGCGGGAGGCGGCTTGAGGGAGACGGAGAAGCGGCGGGCGGGGCGCCCCTCGATCACCTCCGACCCTTGATCGGTGAGCTCGGTGACCGCCGAGAAGCGGCTGAGCGCCTGATCCCAGGTGTCCCAGCCGGCCCGCAGCTCGATGCGGTAGGGCTCAGCGTCTTCGCGGAGGGTGGCGCCGCCGTCGGGGCGCAGCACATAGGGCCGGCCCTCCACCGTCGTGACCGACATCACCGCCTCGCCGTCGACCACGCGACGGTAGGCGAAGGTGTTCCAGTCCACCCACTTGATCTCGACGGCCTCTTCGCTGCTACGCGCGGTGCCCTTGGCGTTGACCGTGGTGCGCACGATCGACGACAGAAAGACGTGCGGGCCCAGGCGGTCGACCGAGGCGTACTGCACACCCTCCGACACCCGGGCCAGCTCCGCCGGTGGCGCGCGGGTCTGGGGCTCACAGGCCGCGGGGAGCGCCAGGAGCACCACGAGCGCCAGGAGCAGCGGGCGCTTCACAGCTTCGGCATCTCCTGCAGACGCGTCCACAGGTGGCGGGTCAGCTCGCGCAGCCCTTCGCCCGTGACCGCCGACAGGTGGTAGATCGCCTCGGTGCCGCTGGCCTTGACCAGCGAACGGTGCGCCTTTGCCAGGGTCTCGGGGCTGGCCACGTCGGTCTTGGTGAGGACGATCACCTCGGGACGCGCGGCCAGCTCGGGATCGTAGGCGAGGAGCTCGCGGCGGATCACCTTGTACCGCTTGCTCGGCTTGAGCTCCTCGTCGGGACCCAGGCTGATCAGGTGCAGCAGCAGCCGGGTGCGGCTCAGGTGGCGCAGGAAGCGGTGGCCAAGGCCAGCCCCCTCCGACGCCCCCTCGATGAGCCCCGGGATGTCGGCGACGACAAAGCTGCCTTCAACCCCCATGTCCACCACGCCAAGGCTGGGGACCAGGGTGGTGAAGGGGTAGTCGGCGACCTTGGGCCGCGCCGCCGAGACCACCGTGATGAAGGTGCTCTTGCCAGCGTTGGGAAAGCCCAGCAGGCCGACGTCGGCCATCAGGCTCAGCTCCAGCCGCAGCTCACGCTCTTCGCCATCCCAGCCCGGCTGACAGCGCCGCGGCGCCCGGTTGGTGCTGGTCTTGAAGTGCATGTTGCCGAGGCCGCCATCCCCGCCCTTGGCGGCGACGTAGCGGTCGCCGTGGGCGGTGAGGTCGGCCATCGGCACGGTGCCATCCGGGGCGAAGACCTGGGTGCCCAGCGGAACCCGCACGATGTGGTCGGCGCCCGAGGCGCCGGTCATCTGCTTGGCGCCACCGCGCTCCCCGTCTTCTGCCCGCCAGACCGGCTGGCTGCGCAGCTCCAGGAGGGTGTTGCATCCCTCATCCGCCTGGAGCACGACATCGCCGCCGCGCCCGCCATCGCCGCCGTCCGGGCCGCCCATGGCAATGAATTTTTCCCGGCGAAAGGAGACAACACCGTTGCCCCCCTTGCCGCTCTGAACCCGGATCTCAGCTTCGTCGATGAACCGCATGTCCGCGGGCTCCCGCGGAATTCCGCGGACGGCGCCTAGGCGCTCGCCTCAAGGGGGAGGACGCTCACGACGCGGCGGTTGCGACGGCTGTGGAACCGAACGACGCCATCGCGCAGGGCGAAGAGGGTGTAGTCGCGGCCGGTGCCCACGCCTTCGCTGGCGTGGAAGTTGCTGCCGACCTGACGCACGATGATGCTGCCGGCGAGGACAACCTGACCGTCGTGACGCTTGACTCCGCGGTA
>JBEIQK010000928.1:0-2377 GCA_040376505.1 Alphaproteobacteria bacterium
CGCGGGAGGCGCCGCGTCGGAAATTTGACCCCCGCGCCGCCATCCGCTACCGAATCGCCGGCGATCCACCCGGATCTCCCCCGGCGAAGCTGTGAACCTCGAATCGTTGAAGTATTTTGTCCAGATCGTCGACGTGGGCTCGGTCCAAGGGGCCGCGCGGCAGCTCGGCCTGTCGCGCTCGGTGCTGCGGCGCGGCGTGGATGAGCTGGAGGCCGAGATCGGCGCGCCCCTCCTCCACCGCGACACCACCGGCGTGCGCCTCACCGCCGCCGGCGCCGTCACCCTGGAGCGCGCCCGACCCCTGCTGGAGGCGGCCCGCGGCCTCGTCGCCGAGGCCAAGATCGCCGAGCGCGAGGCCCGCAGCGTCATCCGCGTCATCGAGCCCGTGGGCCTGCCCATGGCCATGCACGTCAACGCCATCCTCGCCGCCCACCTCGCCACACCCAAGCAGCGCATCGCCGTGCGCCACGCCGAGGACCCCCTCGCCGAATTGGGCCAGCCCTTCGAGCTGATGCTCCACGAGGGCCCCCCACCCGACCGCAACACCTGGTTCTCGCGGGTGATCGCGCGGGTGAACCTCCGCCCCAGCGCCTCCCGGGCCTACCTGGAGCGCCACGGCACGCCCAAGCGCGCCGAGGACCTCCTCACCCACGAGACCCTCGGCTGGAACCGACCGGGCCACCCCGGCAGCGCCTGGCCCCTCAAGGACGGCGGCGTGCTGCACCTGGAGCCCTGGTTCTCCTCCTCCGACCCCCACCTCCTCGCCACCCTGGCCTCCCGCGACGCCGGGATCTTTCTTGCGCCCAGCATGCCCTTCTTCGAGGAGCCCGAGGTGGAGGCGCTGGTGCCCGTGCTGGAGGAGGAGGTTGGGACGGAGCTCGTGTTCCGCGCCACCACCCCCTTCCCGGCCCGGGCCGACCCCCGCACCCGGGAGACCCTGCAGCTCATCGTGGACCTCCTCGGCGAGCTCCCCGAGCTCTAAGGGGGACATCGGTGGGCCCGCCGCGAGACAGCGGGTGGCCAGAAGCCGGCCAGGGATTTTTCCAGGGACAGGCTACTCTGTTCGGGCACAGCCGAGCGGAGTATTCATGCGTCAGACTGGTCATCCCACCCTGTCCCGGGTGTCTCGCCTGCGTCCCTTCGGTTGGGCCCTGGCCCTCCTCCCGCTGGGATGCTCACACGGCGCGCCCGCCAAGGCCCCCCTCGATCCCGTCCGCGAGGCCCTCGCCGGCCTCGAGGATCGACAGGGCGTGGTCTTCGCCACCGACCCCTGGGGCGACGGGGCCACCCGCCTCGTCTACCTCGACCAGGGCTGGAGCGTGCCCGAGACCCTCTGGTACTACTACGCCGACCAGGGCTCCACCCTGATGCCCACCCGGCTGCTCACCCACCTGGAGCAGCCCGACAACGAGCGGCGCATCGTCGATCCCGAGAACCTCGCGCGCTTTCGGTTCCTCAACCAGCGCCCCTCGCCCAACAATCCAGACGCCCTGCCCGTCGGCTTCTCCCGCCATGGCGACGCGGTCGGCCTCACCTGCGCCGCCTGCCACACCGGGCAGCTCACCTACAAGGGCACCGCCATCCGGGTGGACGGTGCGCCGGCGATGGCGAACATCACGGGCTTCTTCGAGCAGATCCGCGCCTCGATTCAGGCCACCCTCGCCGATCCGGCCAAGCTCGAGCGCTTCGTCACCGCCACCGCCGGCCCCCGCGGCGCCGACCCGGCCCACCGCGAGGAGGCGAAGAAGAGCGTCGTCGACACCCTCGCCTGGTTCGACGCCTACCTCCGCGCCAACCAGTCCACGACCGCCGAGGGCTATGGCCGCCTCGACGCCGTCGGGCGCATCCTCAACCAGGTCATCGCCTTTACGAGCGACCGAAAGAACTGCGTCGAGCCCAACGCGCCCAACAGCTTCCCCCTCCTGTGGGACGCGCCGCGGCATGACTATGTACAGTGGGCCGGCTTCTCTCCCAACGCCGATGTGGGCTCTCTCGGCCGCAACGTCGGTGAGGTGATCGGCGTCTACGGGCAGATCGAGGTCAAGCGCTACGACAGCGCCAAGGAGGCGAAGAAGGGCTACCCATCGACCGTTCAGGGCCACGCCCTGGTCGCGATGGAAGACAGCCTTCACGCGCTTCAGTCGCCGCTCTGGCCCGAGGCGGTGCTGCCCCCCATCGATCGGAGCAAGGCGGCGGCAGGCGCCACCCTGTATGAGGCCCACTGCATTCGCTGCCACGCCCTCCTCGACCGCGATGATCCGCGCCGCACGGTCACCGCGATGATCACCGCGGTGGATGTGGTGGGGACAGACCCCCAGAGCGTGGACAACTTCATCCACACCCGCGCGCCGACCGGGGTCCTCGAAGGCGCCATCTC
>JBEIQK010000191.1:0-9439 GCA_040376505.1 Alphaproteobacteria bacterium
CGCCGAGCGCCTGCCCCAACGCGCCTTGCCCCTGCTGGAGGCCGGCCGGCCGCTCCCCTTTGACCTGGGGCCCGAAGAGGCCCTGAGCGCGCGCCTGCGGGTGACCCGCCCCGGCCTCTACCTCGTCGAGAGCGCCGGCCTGCTCGCCACCGCCGGCTCGCTGCGCGGCCGGGCCAGCACCGAGCTCACCGAGGTCGAGGGGGGCGGGCCGGGGCGCAACTTCCGCATCGCCCGCTACCTCCCCACCGGCGAGTACCTCGTGACGGTGCGCACCCTGGGGGCCTCGGCCGGCCATGGCAGCCTGCACCTGCGGCCGGTGTCCCTGCGCGAGGGCGGCACCCTGAGCCCCGGCGAGGTCGGCCGGGCGGCCCTCTCCGCCGAAGAAGGCCTCGCCTACACGCTCCAGGTGCCCAAGGCCGGCGCCTATCGGGTCGAGGCCGGCGGTCCGGCCGGCGAGGCCCGCAGCCGCCTCGAAGATCCGCAGGGCTGGCCGCTCACCGCCGTCGACAGCGAGGGGGAGCTGCGCCTCACGCTGGCGGAAGGTGCCCACCGCCTGATCCTGCTGCCCGAGGCCGAGCCACGCCGCCGCGCGGTGGTGCTCTCCGAGGAGACCGACGGGAGCGCGCTCCGCGAGGGGCATGGGCCCTTTGCGCTTCCGCTCGGCACCTCGGCCAGCCACACCTGGCGTGAGTCGACCGAGCGGAGCCCCGATCGCTGGACCTTCTCCCTGGCGGCCCCCGCGACGGTGCGGCTGCAGGTGAGCGGCGAGATGGCCGGGCGCCTGCTGCGCGGCGAGGACGAGGTGGCGCGGCTCCCCGTCGGGGTGGGGCTGGAGCAGGCCCTGCCCGCCGGCGACTACACGGTGGAGCTGCGCCAGGCCCGCCGCAGCGACGCCGTGCCCTACAGCCTCGAGGCGCTCCCGGTCGAGCTCGTCGCGGGAGCGCGGCTGCCCCTGCGGGTCGATGCGCCGATGCCGGTGTCGATCGGCGAGGCGGGGCTCTACCAGCTCTCCACCGCCGGGCCGGCCGACACCCAGCTTCGCCTGACCCGCGACGGCGCCCGCCTGGGCGAGGCCGATGACGCCGGGGGCGACTGGAACAGCCAGCTGCTGCTGTACTTGGAGCCCGGCCGCTACGAGGCCCACGCCGCCGTGTTGAGCGGGCCGGTGGAGGGTGCCACGGTGGGCCTGCGGCGCCTCGCCGAGCCCAAGGGTCCACCGCTGGCCCCCGGGGGGCCGGTGGCGGTGACGGCCGGCGAGGGGATGCAGATCCTCCCCCTGACCCTGCCGGCCGAGGGCCTCTTCGCGTTGTCGGCCGAGGCCGCCGGCGACCTGGGCTTGCGTCTGGAGCGGGCAGAAGGGGCCACCTGGGTACCGCTGGAGACGATCCTGGGCAGCCGGCCAACGCTCTGGCTGCGCGGGGGCGGCGCGCCGCTGCGGGCCCGCCTCTGGAGCCTGGACGGCCGAGACCTGCCGGCGGCGGTGCAGCTCAGCGCGCTGCGCGGCCGCACCCCCAGCGAGGGGGCCGTCGAGAACGGCGTTGACAGCGGTCCCCTGGCGATCCGGATCGACCGCCCGGGCGCCTTCGCCGTGCGGGCCAGCGCGGGGCCGGTCTCCTGGTGCCCCCAGCCGAGCGCGCCCTGCCGCCCGATCGACGACAAGGCCCTCCCCGCCGATGGCGCCCTGTACCTGATCGGGCCCGAGACGGGCCGCCTGTGGGCCCGGCGGGTGCAGCCCCTGATGGGGGAGCCCCTGGCCCTGGCCGGGGCCGGCGCGGTCTCCTTGGAGGGTGAGGGCCCGCTGCTGGTCACCGCCGCCGCCACCGCCCGGCCGCCCCTGCTGCGGCTCCAGGATCGCCGCCACACCGTCGAGGCGGGGGCCCGCCACCCCGATCGCTGGACCAGCCTGCTCCTCGATGGCCGCAGCGCCAGCGCCACCCTCCTCGGCCCCGAGGGCGGCGGCAGCCTCACCTTCTTCCGCCTCCGCCCGCCCGTCGAGGCGCCAGCCGGGGCCACCACCGGCCTGTTGGGGCCCGGCCAGACCCTGCGCATGGCCCTGCCCCCGGGGGCCCATCGGGTGGTCGCGCCGGCCGGCGTCGCCGTGGGCCTCCTCGACGGTGAGCGCGTCACCGGGCTGCTCTTCGAGCCGGAGTCGGGGGTGGATGAGGTCCTCGATGCGGGGCCCACGGCCCTGCTCTTCGCCAACCCCAGCCGCCAGTCCCTGCCCGTGCGCATCGAGCCGGCCTCGGCGGGCCCGGGCAGCCTGGCCTGCGGGGCGCCGATCGAGCTGATCGAGGCGGAGGCCGGGCGGCGGCGCCTGCAGCTGCCGGCCGGGCCGGGCACCCTCGTGGTCCAGGGTGTGGAGGCCACTCTCCTCGGAGACGACGGCCCGGTGCTGGTCCTCGGGCCGCAGCCCTTCGCCGGGGGCACCCTCGTGCTCGATCACCCGGCGGGGCCCTGGTCGGTGGCCTGCCTGCGCCCGGGCCAGGAGGCGGCTGACGCCTGGGGCCCCACGCCCCGCGCCACCCCCCAGCCCACCGCGCTGCCAGCCCGCCTGCCCCTGCGCGGCGAGGCCGTGGCCCTGCGCCTGGAGAGCGGCGGGCTCGGCCTGCTGCGCATCCGCCTCGACGCGCCGACCTGGGTGGAGCTGCAAACGGCGACCGGGCCGGGCTTCTCGGGGCGCCTTGGGCCGGGCACCGCCCACCTGCCGCTGCCGGCCGGGGCCCACACCCTGCACCTGCGCGGTTGGGGCGGCGAGCCCCTGCGCGGGGGGGTGACCGTCGATCGCCTCGATCCGATCGTGCTCGGCGAGGGGGCGGGCCCTCTGGTGGCCCTGGGAGAGGGCCAGGCGGCCGCCTTCCGCCTCGACCTGCCTGCCGCCCAGCCCGTGGGCCTGGGCCTGCGCGGATCGGCCGATGGCGCCGAGCTCCTCATCTATGCGGCCGACGGCGCTCTGCTCGGCCGCGGGCCGGCCTTGCTGCCCACCCTGCCGGCCGGCGCCAGCCTGCTGGTGGTGGAGGCCCGGGGCCGACCCCTCTCCACCGCGGTGGTGGTCACCGGCACCCAGCCCCGCCCGCCCCTGCCCCCCGACGATGTGCTCCGCACCTACCGCGAGGCCCAAGCCCCATGAAGAAGGCGCTCGCCCTCCTGCTCTTCCTGGTGATGGGCCTCGGCGCCATCGCCGGCCCCGATCCGGTGGTGGCCCTGCTCCAGCGGCCGGCGGCCCCGGCGGGCACCACCGTCGTCCCCGATCACTTCTTGCGGCCCTGGGACCCGATCACCATCTTCTGGGGGAGCGGCCGGGGGCCCAACAAGCCCGGCCCCGAGGACGATCCCAGCCGCTTCGTGCGCCTGGAGCCCGCACAGCCCGGGGCCTGGCGCTGGCTCGACGCGCGCACCCTGCAATTCCAGCCCGCCGAGCCCTGGCCGCCCCTGCGCCGGGTGCACCTGCGCGGCGATGGGCTCGACGCCACGCTGAGCACCCTGGTGGCCCCGCCGGTGGAGAGCGAGCCGGCCCAGGGGGCCAGTGATCAGCCGCCCACCACCTCGCTCACCCTCTCCTTCGATCAGCCCCTCGACGAAGCGGCGCTGGAGGCGCTCCTCACCCTGCGCATCACGCCGCTCTTTGGCGACGAGGGCGACGGCGTAGAACAGCGCAGCGGCCGCGCGCTGCGCGTGAAGCGGCTGGAGGGCGCGGTGAGCGAGGCCCCGCCGATGGTGGAGGGCTATGGCTACGGCTATGGCGAGCCCGGGACGGCGCCGGCCCGCCTGCTCTGGCGCTACCGGATCGACCTCGACCAGCCGATCCCCGAGGGGCGCCGCGTCGCGCTGCACCTGCGCAGCACCGTCGACGATCCTGGCCCCGGGCCGGCCGTCCTGCGCTTCACCACCCGCGCCCCCTTCGCCCTGCACGCGGTCACCTGCGCCGGCGGCGCCACGATGCCGGTCCCGCGGGCGGGGGTGCGCCTGGGCCCCGAGCAGGCCCTGCGCTGCGAGGGTGCGCTGCGGCTGCAGATCGGCGCCACGGCGATGCCCTCCACCCCCGATCCGATGCTGGCCCGCGACCTGCTGCGCTTTGAGCCCGCCGTGGCCAACCTCAGCGTCTCCGCCGGCTGGAACGGGCTCACGGTCACCGGCGACTTCGCCGTGGACACGCTCTACACCCTCACCCTGACACCGACGGCCCTCACCGACACCGCCGGCCGGCCCCTCACCAACAGCGGCCCGGCGGTGATCCCCCTGCGCTGGTCGGCCCGGGAGCCCTTCCTGGAGCTGGAGGCCGGCCAGGGCATCGTCGAGCGCCTGGGGCCCAAGACCATCCCCCTCCAGGCCCGCGGCCACGCCTCCCTCGACCTCCGCCTCGTGCGCGTTGATCCGCTCGACCGCAGCCTGTGGCCCTTTCCGAACGATCCGGTGCGCACCCTCGATGAGGAGCGCCCGCCCGGCCCCGGCGAGGAGCCCTCCCCCTTCGCCGGCGAGGGCTACGTCGAGGCCGAGGCCCTGCGCGGCACGCTGGCGGCCCTGGCCACCACGGGGCTCTCGACCCTCCTGCCCTTGCCCCCAGCGGCCTTGACCGGCGGGCGCTTTGGCCTCGACCTCAGCGAGCCGCTCACCCGCCTGGGCGGCGCCGATCAGCCGGGCACCTACCTCGTCGGCCTGCGGGCCCTCGACGGCGCGGCCGAGCGGCGCTGGATGCGGCTGGTGGTCACCGATCTCTCGGTCACCGCGGTTGAAGAGCCCGAGCGGGTGCGCTTTGTCGTCAGCTCCTTGTCGAGCGGCCAGCCGGTGCCGGGCGCCCGCCTGCGCCTCCAAGCCCAGGCCGAAGATGGCAGTATCCGGGAGATCCTCAACGAGAACACCGATCGCAGCGGCGCCATCACCTGGTCGCCGCCGGGAGACAAGGCCGGCGGCCACAGCCTGCTGCGCCTCGTGGTGCAGAAGGGCGACGACACCCTGGTGCTGCGCCCCGAAGACCTCGATCAGGCCTATGGCGAGTACGGCTGGTCGGGGGCCACCGCCCGCTGGCTCGACTGGACCGGCGCCCCCCTGGCCGGCCGCAGCCCCCCGCCGGCCCTGGTCTGCCACAGCTTCGTGGAGCGGCCGGTCTACCGGCCCGAAGACCCCGTCTACCTGCGCGGCTGGGCCCGCGACCGCAAGGCCGGCCGGCTGAGCCCGCGCGGCGGCGCTGCCAGCATCGAGCTGCGCACGCCCAATGGGCGCAAGACCTTCCCGGTGGAGCTGTCGGCCACCGGCGGCTACTTCCTCAAGATCGCCGAGCAGGGCCTTACCAGCGGCACCTACAGCGCCGCGCTGGTCTTTGAGGGGGGCGCCCGCTGCGGCGGCGTCGACTGGCTGATGGAGCCCTACCGCATCCCCACCTTTGAGGTGGAGCTGTCGGCCACGGGCCTGGCGCCGATGGACCGCCCCTTCTCGGTGGGGCTCACGGCCGGCTACTTCGCCGGCGGCCCCGTCGCCGGGCAGCCGGTGCGTTGGCGGGTGACCCAACTCCCCCTGGCCTGGTCGCCCAAGGCGCGGCCGGGCTTCCTCTACTCGTCGGACAGCCGCTACGGCCGCAGCGCCAGCCCAAGCAGTCGGGCCCGCTTCGAGTCCGCCGCCACCACCGACGACAAGGGCGGCGCCAGCCTCGTCATCGACCCCACGGTGGAGGCCGACAGCGCGCCGCGGGCCTACTTTGTCGAGGCCACCCTCACCGGAGCCGACGATCAGACCGTCACCGTCAGCAAGAAGATCGACGCCGTGCCGGCCTTCGCCCTGGGCCTCAAGGTGCCCCGCTATGTCGAGGGCCGCCCCACCATCCCCCTGGAGGCCCTGGTGGCCGGCCCCGAGGGCGGCCTGCTGGCCGGAACGCCTGTCACCGTGCGGCTGATCCGCCGCGAGTGGCACTCCCGCCTCGCCGCCAGCGACTTTGGCCAGGGCGAGGCCCGCTACCAGACCGACATCGTCGAGCGGGCCGTCCACGAGGCCACCTTCACCAGCAGCAGCACCCCCACCGTGCTGAGCCTGCCCGCCGCCGAGGCCGGCGTCTATGTGGTGGAGCTGGAGGCCTTCGACCGCCAGCGCCGGGCCGCCGTCGTCTCGGTCGACCTCTTCGTGGCCGGCGAGGGCCCGGTCTCCTGGGAGAAGCCCCAGGCCGAGGTCTTCACCCTCTCCCCCGACGCCGCCACCTACGAGCCCGGCACGACCGCGCAGATCGTGGTGCAGAGCCCCTTTCAGACCGCCGAGGGCCTCGCGGTGATCGAGGCCCCCGAGGGCCACCGCTACCAGCCCTTCTCGGTGCGCCAGGGTGTGGCCACCCTCAAGGTGCCGATCGAGGGCACCTTCGCGCCGCGGCTGCCGGTGCATGTGCTGCTCTGGCGGGGCCGGATCGCGGGTGCAGCCCCCCGCGGCGGGGTGGATCCGGGCAAGCCGGCGACCGTGGCGGCCAGCACGTCGCTCTCGGTGGCCCCCAGCGCCCACCAGCTCTCCCTGCGCATCGAGGCGCCCAACAAGGCCCTGCCCGGCTCCACCGTGCCGATCACCCTGCTCCTCGATGATGGGCGCGGCAAGCCCCTCGCCGGAGAGGTCGCCCTGTGGCTGGTCGACGCCGCCGTGCTGAGCCTCGGCCGCGAGCGCCGCCTCGATCCCGTGCCCGACTTCATCACGGCGGTGACCTCGCGCCTGTGGGCCCGCGACAGCCGCAACCTCGCCTTCGGGCGCATCCCCTTCGCCGAGATGCCCGGCGGCGACGACGGGCCGGCCGAGGAGGAGGACCTCTTTGAAAAGGCGCCCCTGCGCCGCGATCTGCGCGTGGTGCCCTACTATGAGCCTGCCCTGCAGATCCCCGCCAATGGCCGCCTGACGGTGCAGGTGCAGCTCCCCGACAACCTCACCACCTTCAAGCTGCGTGCCAAGGCCGCCGCGGCGGGGCACCAGCGCTTTGGCCACGCCACCGGCCAGATCGCCCTGCGCTTGCCGGTGGTGGTGCAGCCGGCCCTGCCGCGCTTTGTGCGCCCCGGCGACACTGTGGAATTGGGCGCGCTCGCCCACGTGGTGGAGGGGGCCGGCGGGGCAGGCCGCCTTCAGATCGAGGCCGCCGGCCTGCGACTGGAGGGCCCCAGCCAGCGCAGCCTCAGCCTCGACCCGGCCTGGGCCGCCCGCGAGGGCTGGATGGCCACCGTCGGCCCAGCCGCGCTGCCGGCCCCCGGTGCGCCGCCCCGCAGCCTGCTGGTGAAGCTGGCCCTGCGGCGCGAGGCCGACGGCGCCAGCGACGCCGTGGCCATCCCCCTGCCGATCGCCGATGACGGCGCGGTGCGGGTCGAGCGCCAGATCGTCGACCTGCGCGCCGCCGGGCCCCAATCCCTGCCGCCCCTCTCCGAGCCGGCCGCCGAGGCCAGCCGCAGCCTCGTCCTGAGTGATGATCCCGCGGCCTTGCGCCTCGCCGCCGCCCTGCAAGGCGGGGTCGGCCCCGAGGCCTGCTGCACCGCGGCCCGCCTCGCCCAGGCACGGGTGATGATGGCCACCACCACGCTGCGATCGGCCCTCGGCCTGTCGGGAGACGGGCGCGCGGCGGTGGAGTCCACCCTGGCCCGCCTCGCCGAGGTGATCGATCGCGACGGGCTGATCGCCGAGTGGCCAGGCCAGCCAGGCCGAGTCTGGCTCACCGCCTTGGCGGTGGAGGTCCAGGCTGAGGCCCGCGCCCGCGGCTGGGCGGTGGACGGCCCGCGCTACGAGCGCAGCCTCACGGCCCTGCAGGCCGCCCTGCGCTCCGACGCCGGGCGCTTCCTCGAAGGCGAGGCCTATGTCGAGCGCAGCGCCGCCCTGCTCGGCCTCGCCGCCGCCGGGCGCCTCGACCGGGCGTACTGGTCCGAGCTGGCCCGCCTCGCCGATCGCTCCGAGGCCGAAGGTGTGGCCCAGGTGCTGCTCGCCGGGCTGGGGCTCTCCGATGCGCCCACGCTCAGCCGCCTCGCCGAGCTGCTGCGCGGCGGCGTGCTCCAGCGGCCTCACCTCGGTCGCACGATCTACGGCGGCCTCAGCGCCCAGCGGGCCGGCCGCAGCCCGCTGATCCTGCCGAGCGAGGTGCGCGCGATGGCCCGCATCGCCCGGGCCTTGCGGCGGGTCGACCCCCAGGATCCCGTCGCCGCCTTGCTCCGCGCCGCCCTGATCGAGCGGGGCGGGCCGGAGGGCTGGGGCGGGCCCGACGCCGACGCCGAGGCCATCCTCACCCTGGTCGAGGCCCTGCAGGGGGCGGCGTCTACGCCCTGGTCGCTCACCGTCAACGGCGTCGCCACCGCCGTCCCCGAGCGGCTGCTCCGCCTCGCCATCCCGGCCGAGGGGCCCTTGGTGCTGGAGCGCCGCGCCGGCGGGGCCGAGGCCGCTGCCCTGGTGGAGACCCGCTACCGGCCGGCCACCCCCGCCGCTGCGCGGCCGCCGCGGGCCAGCGGCCTCGTGCTGCTGCGCGAGGGCTGGCGGATCGAAGGGGGGGCCCCGCCGCGCCGGATGGACCTCGCTTCGGGCGGCACCACCCACAGCCTCACCGTGGGCGACATCGTCGAGGAGCACCTGCAGCTCGTGATCCCCGAAGATCGCGCCTTCGTGGCGGTCACCCTGCCCCTGGCCGCCGGCCTGGAGCTGATGAACCCCCGTCTGCAGGGCGCGCCGCCCGAGGCCACGCCCAGCCAGCGCAGCAGCGTGGCGCCCACCTACGCCGACTGGTCGGATGACCGGGTGGTCTTCTACTTCGAGCGCCTGGGGCGGGGCACGGTGGACCTCTACGTGCGGGCCCGCGCCATCACCCCCGGCCGCTTCACCCAGCCGCCGGCCACCGCCGCCCTGGTCTACCAGCCGGCCGTGTCGGCCAGCTCGGCGGGGGCGACGGTGGCGGTGGCGCGCTGATCAGGCGCCGGTCTTGACGTTGATCTTGAGCACGACCTCGTCGCGGATGAGGTCGTCGGGCTTGCCGGGGTAGACGATCCCGAAGTCCTTGCGGCTGATGACGAACTCGGTCTGGGCCGCCACGGTGGCGCCGGTGACGGTGACCACGGCGGGGAAGCGCACGGTCTTGGTGACGCCGCGCAGGGTGAGGTCGCCCTCGATGGTCATGTTGGCGCCGGCGAGCTTGCTGTCGGCGGGCGCGCCCTCGGTCAGGCTCTTCGAGACGAAGGTGGCCTTGGGGAACTGGCCCACGTCGAAGAAGTCAGGGCTCTTCAGGTGGCCGTCGAGCTTCTCGGAGTCGGTCTTCAGGGTGGCGACGTCGACCTCAAAGCGGAAGGCCGAGACCTTGCCCTCGGCCAGCACCACGCCGCCGTTCCAGGTGCTGAAGGCGCCCTCGTGCGAGGCGGTGACCTTCGAGCCGATGAAGCCGACGGTGCCGGTCACGGCGACCTCGGGGCCGGCCGGCACGGCGGCGGGCGGCGGGGTGACGGGGGCGGCCGGCGCGGCGGCG
>JBEIQK010000107.1:0-12585 GCA_040376505.1 Alphaproteobacteria bacterium
GGGAGCGCATCGATCGCCTGATCGATCCGGGCAGCCGCACCTTTCCGGTGGGCACCCTGGTCAACTGGGGCCGCGACTTCCCCGGCTCGGCCAAACAGGCGCCGGGCGCCGGCGTGGTCACCTGCTTCGCCCGGGTGATGGGCCGTTGGGTGGTGATCATCGCCAATGACAACACCGTGGCCAGCGGGGCCTGGTGGCCGCTCACCCCCGAGAAGATCGAGCGCGCCCAGCAGATGGCCAGGCGCATGGCCCTGCCGGTGGTCTACCTCGTCGACTGTTCAGGCCTCTTCCTGCCCGAGCAGGCCCGCAGCTTCCCGGGCCTCACCGGCGCGGGGCACATCTTCAAGAAGAACGCCGAGCTGGCCAACGCCGGCGTGCCCCAGATCGCCGGGGTCTTCGGCGACTGCATCGCCGGGGGCGGCTACATGCCCCTCATCAGCGACCGCGTCTACATGACCGAAGGCGCCTACATGGTCATCGCCGGGGCGGCCTTGATCAAGGGGGCGAAGAGCCTGCACCTCACGAGCCTGGACATCGGTGGGCCCGAGGTCCATGTGCACCAGTCGGGCTGCGCCGACGTGCGGGTGCCCGACGATGAGACCGCGCTGCTGCACATCCGGGCCGAGGTGGGGCGCTTGCCCAGCGGGGCCGTCGACTTCTACCGCCACGGCGTGGAGGCCGACGACCCCCACTACGCGCCGGCCGAGCTCTCGGGCCTCTTTCCGGCCGATCACCGCCATGTCTACGACGCCCGGCAGGTGCTGGCCCGCCTCGTCGACGCCAGCCTGTTTCATGAGTTCCTGCCCGACCTGGGCCCCGAGGTCATCACCGGCGTCGGCCGGGTGAGCGGCCTGTGGATGGGCTTCGCCATCAATGTGCTGGAGCCCAAACCCCACCCCTCCGGCAGCGGCCACCGCCCGGGGGGCATCCTCTACAAAGAGGGCATCGCCAAGCTCGCCGCCTTCTCGCGGGCCTGCAATGACGATGGAATCCCCCTGGTCTGGCTCCAGGACATCGCCGGCTTCGACATCGGCGTCGAGGCCGAGGCGCTCGGCCTGTTGGGCTACGGTTCGAGCCTGATCTACGCCAACTCCACCAACACCACGCCGATGTTCACGGTGCTGCTGCGCAAGGCCTCCGGCGCTGGCTACTACGCGATGGCCGGCCTGCCCTACGAGCCGGTGGTGCAGCTCAGCACGGCCCTCGCCCGGCAGTCGGCGATGGAGGGGCGCACGCTCGCCATCGCCACCTTCAACACCCGCCTCGACGACGACTTCTCGATCCCCGCCCACCTGTCGGCCGAGGAGCGCAGCAAGCTCGCCGCCGACATGGAGCGCACGGCCGCCCGAATTGAGCGCGACATGGACCCGATCGCCGCGGCGGGCCGCATGGACACCGACGAGGTGGTCTGCCTCAGCGAGCTGCGCGACTACCTCGTGGCCCTGGCCGAGATGAGCTGGTCTTCTACGGGCCACCGGCGCACCAAGAACCCGCGCATCTGGAGCCTGCACGACCTCGAGGTGATCGGCGGTGGGCGCCGCACCGTCGCCGCGGCGACCGAAAAGGTGGTGGTGGAGGCCCCGGTCTCCGCCGAGGCGCCGGAGCCGGGCCTCGTCGCGGTGGTGGCGCCGATGGAGGGCACCTTCTGGAGCCGCCCCTCGCCCGGCAGCCCGGCCTTCGTCGCGCTCGGCGCCGAGGCCCAGGCCGGCGAGGGCATCGCCCTCATCGAGGTCATGAAGACCTTCACCCCCATCCGCGCCGCAGGGCGCGGCGTGCTTGTCTCCTGGGTCGTCGCCGACGGGCAGGGGGTCCGGCCCGGCGCCCTCCTTGGCTGGCTCCGCCCGGCCTGACCTGTGCTACCCTACCTCGGCCTTGTGGAGTCCGTGATGCGCCCTCTCCTCCGCACCCTCGCCGCCTGCACCGTCGCGCTCGGCCTCGCCCTGGCCAGCCCGTCGGTCCGCGCCGAGTGTACGAGCTACACCGCCGCCGCGATGGCCGAAGACCTCGGCGCGATGACCGTGGCGATGCGCACCGGCAACGACAGCAACCTCACCACGGGCGCCAAGCGCATCGAGATCGCGCTCCCCTGCTTGAAGACCCCCGTAAACCAGCGCGTGCTGGCCAGCGCCTACCGCTACATCGGCGCCGGCTCCTTCATCGCCGGCGACACCGACAAGGCGCGGCGCTGGTTCCGGGCCGGGCTGGAGCTGGAAGACACCTTCGCCTGGGACATCACCGAGCTCGAAGAGGGCAGCCCGATGCGCGGCGTCTTCGAAGAGGAGCGCGCCGCCGCGGGCGCCGCTCCGGTGGCGGTGGCCGGCAAGGCCTTGGAGATCCCCGCCGGCTCCAAGCTCCTGCTCGACGGTCGGCCCCTCACCAAGGCGGCGGCAACGCCCAACCGGCCGCACCTCCTCCAGGTGGTGGCCCAGAGCGACAACACCGTGCGCGAGGTCTTTGTCATCGAGGGCAACGCCATCCCCGAGAAGTTCCTGATCGACGAGGCCTTGGCGGCCGCCGCCGCGCCGCCCCCCACCAAGCCCGAGAAGAAGAAGGGCGTAAAGCCGGTGGAGAGCCGTCAGCAGACCGGAAACATCGACAGCGACTACCAGGAAGTGGTGGTCTACCGCGTGCGCCCCAAGGCCAAGACCCCGATGATGGTGGCCGGCGGCGTGGTCGCCCTGGGGGCCGGGGCCATCTACGGCGTCAGCTTCACCACGATGGCCAAGTTCGAGGCGGCCAAGACCACCGCGGAGCTCGACAAGTACAAGGGCCTCACCAACACGCTGGTCATCGCCTCGGGCGCCACCCTGGCCGCCGGCATCGGCCTCACCTACACCGGCATCATGCTCGATGGCGGCGGCGGGCCGATGATCACCTGGCAGGGCCGCTTTTAGCGGGCCCCGGGGCGCTCCCAGAAGTACTCGGGCTCGCCCAGGGCCTTGGCGGCCCAGCGGCCGGCCACGAAGAGCCAGTCCGAGAGCCGGTTGAGGTAGCGCATGGCGCCGTCGCCCACGTCGGGCTCGGCGTCCATCAGGCCGAGGACGTCGCGCTCGGCGCGGCGGCAAACCGTGCGGGCCTGGTGGAAGAAGGCGCCCACCGGGCCGCCGCCCGGCAGGATGAACTCGCGCAGGGGGGGCAGGTCGTCGTTGAGCGCGTCGATCCATTCTTCGAGGCGGGTGACGTCGGCGTCGCCCACCCGGTACATGCCCTCCCAGCGGGCCTCGGCGGGGGTGGCGAGGTCGCAGCCGACGTTGAAGAGGTCGTTTTGCACCTGGCGGAGCATGCCGTCGAGGCGAGACACCACGGCGGGCTCGGCCTCCGAGCGGCCGTTCCAGGTGCGGACGAGGCCCAGGACGGCGTTGAGCTCGTCGACGGTGCCGTAGGTGGCGATGCGGACGTGGTCTTTGCGGACCCGGGCGCCGCCGACGAGGCCGGTCATGCCCTTGTCGCCGGTGCGGGTGTAGACCTTGGTGATGCGCATGTGTCTCTCTGAGCCCTGGCGAGCCAGGGCGGGCGGGGGTTTCGAGAGACCTGCGCGGGGGCGCAGGCCGCTGTTGCTTCAATGGGGGGTGAAGGCGCAAGGCTACCGTGCTACGGGGCCCGCGCCAGTTGTCGCCGCGGAGACGCCCGGCGACCGACGACCATGGGACCTATGCCAAGGAGCTCTGAGTGGAGCCGACCCGAAAGAACCGGATCTCGGTGGGGGGCCTGCGCAAGGCAGACCCCACGACGCTTACGGTCCTCACCCAGGATGTGATCCGTCTTCCCCTCGGTCAGATCGAGCGGCGCACGCTCCTCGATTTGCTCGCCCTGTCCGAGGTCCCCGAGCAGCTCAAGGGCACCCTGCCCAAGGAGCTCGAGCACCTGCGGCACCAGATGTACCGCGAGATCGACGACCTCCCCGATGGCCCCGGGCTGGCCGAATTCGCCAGCGAGCTGGTGGGGATTCCGGCGGCCAGCGCGCCGCAGTCGCTGCGCGACAAGATCGGCGCCCTGGTAGGCGAGCGCAAGAACGGCGACGCCGTCGCCGCGTTGCAGGAGCTCGTCGCCCACTGGTCGAGCGAGCCCCCCGCCGCTGTGCTGCTGCCGGTCCCCAAGGAGCCCAAGACCCGCAAGACCGCAGCCGCGGCCGCCGCGGCCGGCGAGGCCCCTGCCGCCCCGGCCAAGACCCCGAAGCTGACCGTGGTGGCCCCCGCCACGGCCACGAAGAAGGAGAAGGCCGCCGCCACCCCCGCCGCCCAGGTCGACACCCGTCGCGAGGAGTGGGTGCGCGAGGACGTGCTCGGTCGCCTCTCCCAGTACGGCGCCCGCGGCCTCAAGGAGCCGGTGGTGGTCGCCGGTGCCCGTCATCGCTCTCCCTGGAAGGACATGGGCGAAGATGAGGTGTTGGCCGTGCTCCGCAAGCTCAAGCGCGAGGGCAAGGTGCACACCTCGGCTGGGCGCTGGATGATCGGGGCCTGATCCAGCCGCTCTTGTCATGCTTCGGTCACGGGGGCACGCTAAGACGGCGCCCCTTTCATCGGAGGACGACATGAAGCGCAGCACGCTGGCCTGGTTGGGTCTCGCTCTTGGTTTGAACCTGATCGCCTGTGGCGACAAAGAGAGTGAGACCCCCGCAGAGGAGTCCGACGCGGACGCCGACACCGACGCGGATTCGGATGCCGACGCGGACAGCGACGCAGACGCGGACAGTGATGCCGACAGCGATGCCGATTCGGACGCCGACAGCGATGCCGATTCGGACGCCGACAGCGACGCGGATTCGGATGCCGACAGCGACGCCGATTCGGACGCCGACAGCGACGCGGATTCCGACGCCGACAGCGACGTCGACGCCGACACCGACGCCACCCTGATGGACATCAACATGGGTGTTCACGCGGTGGGCACGCTGGTGCGCGTCGCCGACGTGATCGTGAGCAGCCCCGACACCGGCTACGGCTTCTTTGTCACCGATCCAGCCGGTGGCGCCTACTCCGGCGCCTGGGTCTACCGCGACCCGGCCGCCGTCAGCCTCACCGTCGCCCAGGGCGACCAGGTCACCCTCGTCGCCACCTACGCCGAATACGACTCCGACGGCTCGGGCGCGACCTTGACCGAGCTGGAGGTCACCGACGCGGCCCTGTTCAGCGTCAGCGCCTCGGGCGTGGCCCTGCCCAGCCCCACCGTGCTCACCGACGCCGACTGGGCCGACCCGGCCACGCTGGAGATGTACGAGTGCGCCCTGGTGCGCATGGAGGGCACGCTGACGGTCACCAACGCCGACCTCGGCTTTGGCGAGTGGGAGCTCAACAGCGCCGCCCGGGTGGATGACCTCTTCTACACCGAGGCGGTCGGCCTCTACGACACCTACACCGCCGTGCAGGGCCCGCTGTACAGCAGCTTCTCGACCTACAAGATCACGCCGCGCGACGCCAGCGATCTCGAAGGCTGGGTGCCCTACGAGGAGCCCTGCCTCGCCGACCTCTGCCTCGCCGACATTCCGGTGGGCGGGCTCGTGATCACCGAGATCATGGCCAACCCCGACAACGCCGCCACCTGCACCGACCCCAATGGCGAGTACTTCGAGGTCTACAACGCCAGCGGCTTCAGCGTGGACGTGGCGGGCCTGGTCATCGAAGACAACGCGGGCAGCTACACCGTCAGCGCCAGCACCGTCATCGCGGCGGGCGACTACGCCTGGTTCGCCCGCGACGACGCCTCCTTCTGCTACGCCGCCACCGGCACTCCGGATGTGGCCTACACCTCGCTGGCCCTCGGCAACAGCGGCGACAACATCGATCTGATCGGCACCGACGCCTCGGGCGTGGCGTTTACGATCGACACCGTCACCTACACCGCCGCCAGCAAGGGCGTCGCCTACGGGCTCGGCGCCGCCTTCCTGAACGCCACCGACAATGACACCTGGTCGAACTGGTGCGCCCAGACCGGCTCGCTCAGCGGCACCACCGACTTCGGCTCGCCCGGCGCGGCCAACGACGGCGGCTGCTGAGCCGGCAGGCGGGGGCGCTGGGGTGCCCCCGCCGCCCAGGCCCTACGAAGGTGTGTTGCAGACGAGGCGATCGACCGCGTGGACCGGCGCCGCGTCGCCGGCCATCAGCGGGGCGATCGCTGAGAGCACCATCCGCTGCTTCTCGAGGATGCGCTTGCCGGCGAAGGCGGCGCTGGTGACCTCGATCTCGAAGTGACCGCCGCCGCCGCTCACGCGGGCGGTGGCGTCGGGGATGGCGGACTCGATGGTGGCCTTGACCTGCTCGAAGATGTTCATGCTGGCTCCGTTGCGGGGGGCCGCTCCGCTAACCCAGGCGCGGCGCCCGTCGGCTCCACCGTCCATAGCTCGACCGCCACGCCGCCCTGCAAAAGGCGGTGGTGGCTGTGGTGCTGCTCGTCGCGGAGCTGATCGCCGGGGCCCTTGACCTCGGCGAAGAGCAGCCCCGGCCCCAATTCCGAGGGCGTCGCCGCCGCGATACAGCACGGGGGCCCCGGGAGCACGACCAGGTCGGGCATCCCGCGGCGGGCCCCCCGGAGGTCCTCGGCCAGGGGGCGGAGCAGGGCGGCGAGGCTTGGGCCGCCCAGGGCCTCGACCAGGGCCCGCAGGGGCGTGCCCGGATCCTCGCCAAAGAGCCGCCAGGCCACGCCGTAGATGGCCTCGCCGGCGTGATCGCGCAGGACCCCCTCCAGCAGGGTCGGCCCCTGTCCATCGGCCAGCGCGCCGAGCCGCGCCTCAATGCCCTCGGCCCGGGCGGCGTAGAAGGCCGGCGTGCCGAGATCGAGGGGCCCATGGAGCAAGGCGGTGGGCAACATGCCGGGCACCGGCGCGAAGAGCAGATCGCGGAAGAGCAGGCCGAAGAGCGTGAGCCAGACCTCATTCTCGACGTGGAGGGCCTGACGGCCCAGGCCGGCCAGGGTCTGCACCAGGGCCGCCTCAACGGCATAGGCCCGATCGCCCACCCGGTAGCGCGGCCGCGCCCGGTAGGCCGGCGCCGGCTCCAGGCGAAAGGCCCGCTGGGGTGCCGATCGCAGGGGAGGGGAGGGGGTCCAGGCCGCGCCGGCCGCCCGGGCGAGCCGCTTGCCGCTGCGGGCGAAGGCGGAGCTCAAGGCGAAGCTCCGGGCCTGCCAGGTCGCGCAGAGGGCAGCACCTTCGGCCGGCTGGCCCCGCTTGCCCAGGAGCAGCGCCAGGCGGTGGGCCGCCTCGGCGGCGCTGCGCTGCCCCTTCTCGACGAGGGTGCGCAGCAAGGCCTCGGCCTCGTCGAGGCGGCCGGCCCGCTCCAGCCCCTGGGCACAGGGCAGGGCAAGGGCCTCATCGGCCCGCCAGCCGCTAAAGCGAAAGCGCCAGGGCTCGGGCGGCGGCCCCGACAGGCGGCCCATCAGCCCCGGCGCCTCGGCCAGCAAGGCCTCGCCGCTCAGGGTGTAGAGGCGCACCCGGCCGGCCTCGTAGGCCCGCAGATCGGCGCGGCGCGGGAAGAGGCCGCCGCCGCCAGTGGGGGTGTAGGCCGGAAAGCGCACGTGCTCCAGGCGGGCCACCACGAGTCGACTGAGGTCGCCCTCGTGATCGTGGAGGTAGAGGCGGGTGATCCGCCGGAGCAGCGGACGGTGGCAGAGCCAGAGCATCGGCTCGGCCAGGGCGATGGCGGCGGGCTCGTCGGAGAGGCGGGCCACCAGCTCGTCGCGGCGACCCTTGGCCAGGCGGCCCAGGCGCAGCGCGACGGCGCGCAGCTCCTCGACCGTGAAGGCCTCGACGAGGTGACGGGCGGGCAAGAGGCGCTCCGCCGCGATCGCCAGCTCCGCCTCGACGAGGATCGCGGCGGCAGCGGGCAGATCGACGATCTCGGCGTAGGACAGCTCACCCAGGCGAAAGGCCCGCTGCTGGCGCCCGAAGAGCCGGGCGTAGAGGGAGAGGGCCGCCATCGGCAGGCCCAACAGGCGGTCGATCACGAGCCGCTCGCCCGTCGTGAAGAGGTGGGCGTCGCGCTCCAGCACGATCACCACGGCCTCGCGGAGGTCCTGGGCCGGCAGGGCCTCGGCGGGCAGAGGAGGGGAGGGCGCCATCGGCGGGGCTATACCCGATGAACCCGCCGGAGGGCCGCTGTGCCGCAGTTGGATCTCGAGCCCTTTCCCCACGCCTCCACCTTTCGTCGCATCGCCGCGGCGGCCTGGGCGGCGCCCAACGATCCCACCATCTACGGCATCCTCACCCTGCGCGCCGAGCCGCTGCTGGCGCACCTCGCCGCCCATCGCGCCGCCACGGGCCAGCGGCTCACGGTCACCCACGCGGTCGCGCGGGCCGCCGCAATCGCTCTCTCCCACCACCGCGATCTCAACGCCGTGGTGCGCTTTGGCAGCCTGCACCTCCGCCGCGACATCGACATCTTCCTCCAAGTCGCCCTGCCCGCGGAGGGCCCCGACGGCGCCGTCGACCTTTCCGGGGTGATGCTCCGTCGCGCCGATCAGCTCAGCCTCGCCGAGGTGGGCGCCCGGGTGGCGGAGGGCGCCCAGAAGGCCCGCGCCGGCGAGGACCCCGAGCTGGCCCGCGGTCGGCGCACCGCCGCCCTGCCGGGTTGGCTGCTGCGCCTGCTCTTTCCGGTGGTGCGCTTTTTGCAGACCAGCCTCAACCTCGATCTGCGACCCCTCGGCCTGCCCCGCGACCCCTTCGGCAGCCTGCAGATCACCAGCCTGGGCATGATGGGCATTCGGATGGGCTTCGCCCCCTTCTTTCCGATGGCGACCAGCCCGATCATCTTGATGGTGGGGGCGGTGGAAGACGCCCCGGTGGTGGAAGGCGGGCAGGTGGTCGTCGGGAAGGTGCTCACCATCTGCGCCAGCGCCGATCACCGCATCGTGGACGGCACCCACTGCGCCCGCTTCGCCCAGACCTTGAAGGGCCTGCTGGAGGCCCCCGCCCGCCTCGACAGCGCCGTCGCCCCCGTCGCCCCCGGCCAGGACCCGCGTTAGCCCCCGCCCCATGTCGAACACACCCGAATCTCCCTGGTCGCCTGGCGCCACCAATCACCGCGCCGGCACCGTCGCCCTCGTGGGCCGCCCCAACGCCGGCAAGAGCACCCTGCTCAACCAGATCCTGGGCACGCACCTCGCCATCGTCAGCGACAAGCCCCAAACCACCCGCAACCGGGTGGTCGGCGTCCATACCGCGCCCGACTACCAGATCGTCTTCGTCGACACGCCGGGCATCCACGACGCCCGCGGCCGCATGAACCGCGCGATGGTCGAGGTCGCCCGCGGCGCCATGGGCGAGGTCGACACCGTTTGCTGGGTGATCGACGGCGAGCGCGCCGTAGAGCAGGCCAAGGCCAACGCGCCGATCCTGCACCGCGGCCTCGACACGGTGAAGGAGATGCTGGCCCAGGTTGGCCCGCCGCCGACGGTCATCGCCATCAACAAGGCCGACCGCTGCCCCAAGCCCTGGCTGCTGCCGGTCATCGCCGAGCTGTCCACCATCCTGCCAAACGTCGAGGTGGTGCCGATCTCGGCCCGCACCGGCGACGGCGTGCCGGAGCTGCTCAACCTGCTCTCGGCCCGGCTGCCGATCAAGCCGGCCCTGCACACCGCCGAGACGGTCACCACCAACCCCGAGCGCTTCGTCATCGGCGAGCTCATCCGGGAGAAGGTCTTCCACCTCACCTGGCAGGAGGTGCCCTATGGCACCGCGGTCGAGGTGGAGCGGATGGAAGAAGAAGAGGCCGAAGGCGGCGGCACGCGCACCGCCATCTACGCCCGCATCTTCGTCGAGCGCGAAGGCCAGAAGGGCGTGATCATCGGCAAGGGCGGGGTGATGCTGCGCGAGATCGGCACCCGCGCCCGCAAGGACATCGCGGCCATGCTCGGCACGCGGGTCTACCTGGAGCTCCACGTCAGCGTCGTCGACCGCTGGACGGAGAACGCGCGCATCCTGCGCGAACAAGGCATCGAGTAAATGGTCCCCGTCATCGCCATCGTCGGGCGGCCGAACGTCGGCAAGTCCACCCTCTTCAACCGCCTCACCGGCACCCGCGACGCCCTCGTCGACGACCGCCCCGGCGTCACCCGCGACCGCCACTACGGCGAGGCCACCTGGTACGATCGCGAATTCGTCGTGATCGACACCGGTGGCTTTGAGCCCGATCCGAGCAGCCTGCCCGACGGCGACCTCTTCTTGGCAGTGCGCCGCCAGGCCGAGCTCGCCATCGAGGAGGCCGACGTGGTGCTCTTCGTGGTCGATCGCCAGGTGGGCGTCACCCCGGCCGACAAGATGACCGCCGACATCCTCCGCCGGGCGATGCCGCCCAAAGAGGGCAAGGAGCGGGTCCTCCTCATCGTCAACAAGTGCGATGGCGACCGCCACGACGTCGAGAGCTGGGAGTTCTCCGAGCTCGGCGTGCAGCCGATGATGTGTGTCTCCGCCGAGCACGGCCGCAACATCTACGATCTGTGGGATGAGATCATCCTGCGGATCCCCCCGCCCGATCCCGATGAGGTGGTCGAGGAGGAGCCCGACAACGGCGAGATCCGCGTGGCGGTGCTCGGTCGGCCCAACATCGGCAAGAGCACGCTCACCAACCGCCTCCTCGGCGAAGAGCGGCATGTGGTGCACGACAGCCCGGGTACCACGATGGACGCCATCGACTCGGTCTTCGAGCAAGAAGGCCAGGTCTGGCGCATCGTCGACACGGCCGGCATCCGTCGCCGGGCCCGCATCGACGACCGCCTGGAGAGTCTGTCTACCTTCCGGGCCATCAAGGCCATCGAGCGCTGCCACATCAGCCTGCTGATGATCGACGGTGAGGAGGGGGTCACCACCCAGGACGCCCGTCTGGCCGCGCTGATCGCGGATCGTGGCCGCGGCTGCATCATCCTGGTCAACCGCTGGGATCTGGTTCGTCTGGACCCAGAGCGCGGCCTCGCCGTGGTCAAAGAGGAGATCGAGCGCAAGCTGCCGCACCTGTCCTGGGCGCCGCAGCTCTACATCTCGGCCCTCACCGGCAAGGGCACCCACCGGGTGCTGCCGCTCTGCAAGGATGTCTTTGAGAACTTCGATCGGCGCGTGTCGACCGCCCGCCTGAACGAATTCCTCACCGAGGCGGTGGCCAGCTACCAGCCGCCCCAGCGCTACCACCACCCGGTCCGGCTCAACTACATGACCCAGACCCGCGTGCGGCCGCCCTCCTTCGTGATCTGGTCCAACACGCCCGACGGCGTGAAGGACGGCTACAAGCGCTACCTCGAGAACCAGCTCCGGGCGCGCTACGGCTTCATCGGCAGCCCCATCCGCATCGACGTGCGCAAGAAGCGCAAGCCCGGCGAGGAGAAGGAAGAGACATGATCCGGGTCCTCGAAGACCGCGTCGTCAACAAGATCGCGGCCGGAGAGGTGGTGGAGCGGCCGGCCAGCGCCTGCAAAGAGCTGGTTGAAAACGCCCTCGACGCCGGCGCCACCCAACTGCGGGTGGAGCTGGCCGGCGGGGGGCGCACGCTGGTGCGCGTGGTGGACAATGGCAGCGGCATGGATCGGGCCGACGCCACCTTGTGCCTGGAGCGGCACGCCACCAGCAAGATCCGCAGCGACGCGGATCTGTTTACGATCGGCACGCTGGGCTTTCGTGGCGAGGCCATCCCCAGCATCGCCTCGGTCAGCCGATTCGAGCTGCGCACCCGCACCGCCGGCACCGACGTCGGCACCCGCGTGCTGGTCGAGGGCGGCGTGCTGCAGACCATCGAGGACGTCGGCTGCCCGGTGGGCAGTGATGTCTCCGTGCGGGCCCTCTTCTTCAACGTGCCGGCCCGCCGCAAGTTCCTGAAGACGGTGCCCACCGAGCTGTCGCACTGCGTCGAGGCGGTGGTGCGCCAGGCCTTGATCCGCCCCGACCTCGACCTGGAGCTGCTCCACGAGGGGGAGATGTCGATCCGGGCGCCGCGGGTGAACAGTCGTGCGGCGCGGGCCGCCGACCTGCTGGGCCCCCATGGCCAGGCGCTGGTGGCCGTAGAGAAGGTGCAGGGCGACATCGAGATCGAGGCCCTGATCTCGCCCGTCGGCGTTCACCGGGCGGACGCCGCGGCGGCCACCTACCTCTTTGTGAACGGTCGCTTCGTGCGCGATCCGGTGATCCGCCGGGCCGTCACCGAGGCCTACAAGGGCATCGTGCCCAAGGATCGCTACCCCACGGTGGTGTTGGAGCTCCGCCTGCCGCCGGGCGAGGTCGACGTGAATGTTCATCCGGCCAAGACCGAGGTGCGCTTCCCCGACGGCCGGCGTATCGGCAATTTGCTCACCGAGGCCCTGCGCGGGGGGCTTGAGCGCCACGGCATCAAGCGGCCGGTGGAATTCTACGACGGCAAGCCCCGCACCCCCCTGGTGCCGCCCGCCGAGCAGGTCGGCCTGCCCGTCCCTCACCCGCCCGAGCGACTCTTTGTGGCCGAGCCCGAGCGCATCGTGGAGCCCACGCGCCCCAGCGCCCTGCCGCCGCCGTCCCTGCCGTCGCGCCCGCCCACGCCGGCCCTCCCGCCAGCGCCGCGTCCGGCCGTCGTGGCCCCGATCCCGCCGCCCCCGTCGGTCTCTCCGGCGACGCCGGTGCCTTCACCGCCGCCCGCGCCC
>JBEIQK010000815.1:0-2869 GCA_040376505.1 Alphaproteobacteria bacterium
GACCGACCAGTTCTACGGGGAGCGGAGCGGCGCGTTCCGCGACCCCTGGGGCCACGAGTGGATGGTCGGCCACAGCATCGAGGACGTGGCCCCGGAGGAGATGCAGCGGCGGTGGAACGAGATGGTCGGGGGTTGAGTCAGGCGGTGGCCGGGACGGCGATGTGGACTCACGCCTCCCTGCCGGTCCGCGGCATCAGTCGCCCCCTGCCTTCCGACGCTGTGCCCGCCTCCACACACCTCAGCACCAAGGCTCCCAGCCCGACCTCTCCCGGCGTCCCGATCATCCCCAGTCCCAGCGGCCGCACCCCGACCAGCCACGGGAGCGCCCGCCGCTACCCGCCCCAGCGGCAACACCGCGATCCCCAGGTCGTACCAGAGGGCGAGCGGGGCCAGCAGGGGGGGGGCGGCGAGGGCCAGGGCGATCCGGCGGTCTGCGTCCCGGCGCACCCGACAGGCGCAGGCGAGGGTCACCGTGCTCCCGACGAAGGGCAGGAGATCGTCCAAGAGGGAGACCGAGCCGGGATTGGCGGCGGCGGCCAGTCCTACCCCGCGACGGCCGCACTCTGCACCTCATCAGCGCCTGAACCCATCGGGCAGGCGCTCCGAAGAGCCCCAGCCGACAAGAGCACCTGCATCGGGACTGCCGTCAGGAGTCGTCTTCCGCAAAATAGTCTGTGTCAATTCGCCGAATGGAAATTCTCTTCACTTCAGAGACACCGGCCCCATGGTCCATCATCAGTTCGGCCAACTGCTTGCCGTCGACAAGAACCAGACGATCCTTTAGCCGGCTTGCCGTGTCACGGGCCTGCGGTGTGAAGCCTGACGTGGTGATCAACACGCCCATGCTGGCATGCGCGGTCGCGAGCGCGCCATAAAACGCCTGCACTTCGGGCGCGCCCACATTGGTAGACCACCGCTTTGCTTGAACATAGACCTTTTGGAGGCCGAGCTTGTCGAGGTTGATGATTCCATCAATGCCGCCATCTCCAGATCGACCAGTTCGTTGCACATCCTCATCGCTAACACCGTACCCCATCCTCTTGAGGACATCCAACACAATTTCCTCGAACCGACCAGGCGTTACATCTTGAAGCCGCAACAAGATCTGCTGGGCGAGGTCGCGCCGCAGTTCAGCGACGGCCCGATCCACCCGCTGTTCTGGAACTTCTTCCAACGACTGGAGTGCCGGGTCGGTCGGTGGCTCAGAGGAACTTGTTGAGGAAGACACGCGCAGTACTCGGTCTTGATCCATCAGACGGCGAAGTTCGTCTTCAGACAGGCCCTGCCGATGTTCCTGAGCAAACTGTTTCCCTGACTCGGTAATCTGCCACCAGCCGCGCCGAATGCTGACGGAAAAGCCAGCTCGCTTCAGGCGATCATGTGCCCAGCCCAGGCGATTGTCGAAGGTCGGCTGCTGCCCAGATGGAACCCGCTCAGCGCGATCGGCAGCGGAGATGTTCATTCGAACTGCGATCCGGTCACGAATCAACGTGAGATTCGCCGCTTCGTCCAACTCGGATAGCACTAGAAGGAGCGGATGGATCAGCTTGTCGTAGGATGGAACGGCCATGCAAAACCTCCAGGGCGAACTCCTTACCAATTCTGCTATGAATGTGCAAGGGACAGTTCAAAAATTTGTCCACTGCCAATGGTTCGCCATCACCACGAGTACCGTGTCGGACCCATTGGTTCCACTCAGGCCGTCTGGAGGGCCGTTCTCCCCGTTGCTCCGGTTAGCGGGAGCCATTTCACGCTTCTTTTTGCCCACCGGGACCTCCGATCATGATCGCAATCACAGGCTACCCGCGGAGACGCGGTCGCCAGAGGGAGTAGGTAGGATGACCGGTGTCGGCTGGAGTCCGCTTCAGGAAGGCACGCGGCGGGCACCGGTCGGCAAGCCCTGCGGAGGGCCCAATCTGGGCTTAAGCTTGGAAGATGCCTACATGCTCCGCGCCCCCACCACGGGCACATGGTGCCACGCCACCTGAACATCGAGCTCGTCTTCGGGAGGCCCCCGTGCGGTCCGCAGACTGGCGATCACGCGCGAAGGTGCTGGGGCCCCGACCGCAGCCCCATCAGTCGTCCACGCCGGGCGTGGAGCGCCAGCGACCCCAACCAGCCATCCACGCCGAACACGCTACGAAGCAAGTGGCCACGGCCTGTAAGGCCATCCGAGCGGTTCCGGCTGACCCTGTGCTGACTGCCACGCCCCCAGCACCGGCCGCCCGTTCGTGTTTCTGGCTACGTGGATTGCAGGCGGCCGCCTCCCCCTGCCCGAACCGCCTCCTCAACCAGCCCCCCAACGGAGGCACCCATGACCTGGCTCGGAGACACAAACTGGGAGTCCCTCGTCGGCGTGTCAAAGCGTCGCGCCACCGCCGCCCCCACGCTCGCCGCCACCGCCTTCGATCCCACTCAACCTCACCCCGACCCCGCCCGACGAAAGGCCTGGCTCGACCTTCGGGCCCTGCTGGTCGGGGAGGGCGCCTACACGCCCGCCGGGGCCGCCGCCTTCGGCCCCCTTCTCGCGAAGGCGGCACAGCCCAATGCCGCGCCCCTGCGCCTGTGGACCCTGCTGCTGGACCTGCTCTGGGGCCCCGCCCCGATCTCCGCCCGCGGCATCGACCCCGCGATCACCAAGAAGGGCCCCGGCGCCGAGCTCCTGGCCACGGCCCGCGGCGCCCAGGGGCAGATCGAGGCCCTGCTGACCCACGCCGAGCCGGTGACGCGGGCGGGCGCCGCGCTTGTCCTCGGCGCGCTGCGGGCCCCCTGCGATGCGCTGGTGCAGGCCCTGGCCGCGGAGTCCGACGACGCGGCGCGGGCGGCGATGCTGCTCGCCTTGGCCGGCGCCGCCCCGGCGGGCGCGACC
>JBEIQK010000341.1:0-6590 GCA_040376505.1 Alphaproteobacteria bacterium
CAGCTCCCCTTCATGCCCGAGCTGTTCACCCGCTACAACCCGAATTCCACCTGGGGCACCCAGACGATGATTGACGTCATCGTGAGCGCCACCCAGGAGGTGCGGTGGCTGCTGCCCGACGCGGATCCCGTGCTGATCGGCGACATCAGCCACCGGCGCGGCGGCTTCTTCGACGGTCACAAGTCGCACCGCTCGGGCATCGACGCCGACATCGGCCTGTACTGGGGCAAGGGCTTTCAGAGCCAGCGCGGCTTCATGCCCAAGCAGGGCGAAGGCCTCGATCTGGAAGCCAACTGGCTGCTCATCCGCGCCCTGCTCTCCACCGGCGAGGTCGACCGCATCCTCCTCGACCAGAGCCACATCAACAGCCTGCGCCGCTACACCATCGAGTCGGGCGAGCTGACGGTGGACGAAGCCAACGCGATCTTCCCGGCTCGCGACGCGGCCCGCAAGTGGGAGATGCGCGGCGTGGTGCAGCACACCGAAGGGCACCGCGATCACCTGCACATCCGCCTGCGCTGCGGCTCTGATCACAAGTCGGCCCGCGACACCGCCGAGCCCTAGTCGGTTCGCCGCGCGAAGCGAGGGCAGCCGCTAATAGCCGCTGCCCTTCTTCAATTTGCGCCACAGCGTGGTGCGGTCGATGCCCAGCAAGCGGGCCGCCGCCGCCACGTTGCCGCCGCTGCGCTCCATCGCCTTGCGGATGGCCACGTCTTCGGCGTCGGCCAGGGAGACCGGCGTGGGCTCCCGCGGCGGCGGCCCCTGGCCGGCCAGGGCCTCCCGGTCGATCGGCGCGTCGGGCGGCACGCGGATCCAGGCGAGGCGCAGCACATTCTCCAGCTCGCGCACGTTGCCGCGCCACTCCCGAGCCACCAGGTCGGCCTCGGCCTCGGGGAGCAGGGCGCCCACGCGCTTGGGGCGGCCACGCCGCGCGGACTCCTCGCCAAAGCGCTCCAAAAAGTGCGCCGCGAGGAGGGGGATGTCGAGGCGCCGCTCGCGCAGGGGCGGCACATGGAGCCGCACGCCGGCGAGCCGGTAGTAGAGGTCCTCGCGGAAGTGGCCGTTGGCCACGTCGCTCTCGATGTCGCGGTTGGTGGCGGCGATCACCCGCACGTCCACCTGGCGGGGCCGATCCTCGCCCAGGCGCTGCACCTCGCCCTGCTGCAGGGTGCGCAAGAGCTTCACCTGCAAGGAGAGCGGCAGCTCGCCGATCTCATCGAGCAGCAGCGTGCCGCCGGTGGCCTCCTCCACCCGCCCCTTGCGGTCCTGGGTGGCGCCGGTGAAGGCCCCCTTCTTGTGGCCGAAGAGCTCGCTCTCGATGAGGCCGGGGCTGAGCGCCCCGCAGTTCACCTTGACGTAGGGGGCCTGCGCCCGGTCGGACAGGGTTTGAATCGCATCTGCGAAGCGCTCCTTGCCCACCCCCGACTCGCCGGTGATCAAGACCGGCAGCTCGTAGGGCGCCACCTGCTCCACCAGCTCGTAGAGCCGCTGCATCGGCGGAGACCGGCCGATGATCTCGTGCAGGCTGTAGCGCTCGCCGAGCGCCTTCTCAAAGGCCACCTCGGCCGAGAGATCGCGAAACAGCTCGATCGCCGCCAGGGGCTCGCCGTCGGGCCGGCGCACCACGACAAAGCGGGTCTCGGCGTGCAAGAGCTCTTTGCCCTCGCGCCCCCGGTAGAAGAGGCGCAGCGAGGGGCTCACGGGCAGGCCTTGCAGCAGGCTCGGCAGCGGACAGGCCGCCCCGCAGGCCGACGAGCCCATCGCCTCGCGGCACTGGCAGCTCAGCTCTTCGCTCTCGACGTAGCCCAGCAGCGCGCGGGCCCGGCGGTTCATCCAGGCGATCCGCCGGGACTGGGCCTCGATCACGATCGCGCCGTCGGAGCCCGCCTCCAGCAGGGTCGTAAAAATTGGGTTGGCGAGCAATTCAGCGAGGTTATTGCCCACCAGCGAGAGCTCTGCTGCCGGACGCAGCGACCCCGAAGCGCCGGGCACCAGCCGCTTCCCGGGTCCGATGTTCGCACAGGGCAGCTCGGCCACCTCGCCTCCAGGTGTGCAGCGTAGACGCCGCTGATGCGTTTTGCAACTGATGAGTTGCAAGCTGCAACACCACGATCGAGCACCTCGCCTACGATGCAGCGCCCATGCAGCTCCTGCCGTGGCACAACTCTTGCGCTGCCCTTTGGCACGCAAAAGCCGTTCACGCTGCGCAAGAACCTGCTACACTTGATTCACTACCGGTTCATCAAGGAGCACCCCATGGGCGAACTCGCGATCACCATGAGCGCCGAAGAAGAGCGCTTCCTCGCGGAGCGCATCCGCACCGCCGAGCTCGGCGCCCGCGCCGCCCTCGCTGGCATCGACTGCGCCGAAAACGTCCTGCGCCGCCGCCCCACCCGCAACGAGCGCACCCGCGCCGGCGCCGTCGACCGCTTGATCGAAGCCGTCGCCGCCATGGAAGAGGAGGCCCGCACCGACGTGGAGGTGCGCCAGGCGATGCGCGAGGCGCGCAAGCACCTCAAGGTCGCCGAGGACTCCCGCTGGACCCTGGCGATGAGCGCCCGGCGCATCGCCCGCGGCGAGGCCCGCAAGCTGGCCTGCTCGCTGATGAGCGAGGATGACCTCTGCCAGGAGGGCTTCATCGGCCTGCTGCGCGCCGCCAAGCGCTTCGACCCCGATCGGGGCATCCGCTTCTCCACCTACGCCCGCTGGTGGGTGCGCGCCCAGATGACCCGGGCACTCGAGACCTGCGGCCGCATGGTGCGTCTGCCCGGCGGCGCCGTCGAGCAGATCCGCAACCTCCAGCAGGCCGCCGAGCGCCTCGATCGCGAAGGCATCGACTACAACCTCGACGAGTTGGCCGAAGAGGTGGGCATCGAGAAGCAGCGCGCCCAGCTCCTGCTCTCCCAGGGCGGCGTGGTCTCGATGGACCAACAGGACGACGACGGCCTGTCGATCGGCGACCGCCTCTCCAGCGAGACCAAGGGCTCCCACCCTGACGACATCGCGTTTACCCGCGAGGCCCTCACCCGGGTCGAGGCCATCTTCGACGACCTGCTCGACGAGCGCGAGAAGTACATCCTCACGCACCACTACGGCCTGCGCGGCGAGGACTCCCGCACCATGGCCGACATCGGCAAGTCGATGGGGCTGTCCCGCGAGCGCGTGCGCCAGATCGAGGTCGGCGCCCTGGTGCGCCTGCGCCACAGCATCTGAACCGGCCCGGGCCAGCAGGTCAGGCGATGACGCCGAGCTCCTGGCCCACCGCCGTGAAGGCCGCCACCGCGGCGTCGACGTCTTCGGTGCTGTGGCCGGCCGAGATCTGCACGCGGATGCGCGCCTGGCCCCGCGGCACCACCGGGAAGGAGAAGCCGATCACATAGATGCCGCGGCCGAGCAGGCGGTTGGCCATCTCGGTGGCGAGGCGCGCGTCGCCCAGCATGATCGGCACGATCGGGTGCACACCCGGACGGATGTTGAAGCCTGCCGCCGTCATCGCCGCCCGAAAGCGGGCCGTGTTGGCCTCCAGCCGGTCGCGGCGCTCGGTGCTGGCCGAGAGCATCCGGAAGGCCTCAAGCGAGGCCCCGACGATGCTGGGGGCCAGCGTGTTGCTGAAGAGGTAGGGCCGGCTGCGTTGGCGGAGCAGATCGATGATCTCCTGCCGGCCGGTGGTGAAGCCCCCCGAGGCGCCGCCCAGGGCCTTGCCCAGGGTGCTGGTGACCACGTCGACCCGGCCCATCACGCCGCAGTGCTCGATGCTGCCGCGGCCGGTGGCCCCCACAAAGCCCGTGGCGTGCGAGTCGTCGACCATCACGGCCGCTTCGTGCTTCTCGGCGATGTCGCAGATGGCACCCAGGGGTGCGATGTCGCCGTCCATCGAGAAGACGCCGTCGGTCGCCACCAGCTTGACCTTGGCCCCCTCGTCGGTGGCCTGGCGCAGCTTGGTGTCGAGGTCGACCAGATCGAGGTGCTCGTAGCGGTAGCGCTTCGCCTTGGCGAGGCGGATGCCGTCGATGATGCTGGCGTGGTTGAGCGAATCGGAGACGATGGCATCTTCGGGGCCGAGCAGGGTCTCAAAGAGGCCGGCGTTGGCGTCAAAGCAGGAGGAGTAGAGGATGGTGTCATCCATCCTCAAAAAGGCGCTCACCGCCGCCTCCAGCTCCTTGTGCTGGTCTTGCGTGCCGCAGATGAAGCGCACGCTGCTCATGCCGTAGCCGTAGCGCTGCATCGCCGCGGTGGCGGCCTCCACCAGGGCCGGGTGATCGGAGAGGCCCAGGTAGTTGTTGGCGCAGAAGTTGAGCACCGGCGCCCCGCCCGCGACCCGGATGTGGGCCGCCTGGGGCGAGGTGATCACCCGCTCTTTCTTGCTGAGGCCGGCTTCTTCAATACCAGCGAGCTCCGCCGCGAGGCGGGCCTGCAGTGCGCTGTACATGCTCGCTCCTCGGGGCGCCTAGCCCGCGAACTGAATGACGACCTTGGGGTTGCGGGAGATCTGACCTTCAAAGGTCTCTTTGTCCCAGGAGGCGATGTTGCTCATCGTGTCCTCCCCGCGGTTCAGGATGACCTCCCAGATGGCCTGCTGGATGCCGTTGCTCGTGTCTTCCAGCAAGGCCTGGGTGATCTTCCAGGTGTCGAAGATCCGCCGCCCGACGATGCCGTGGAGCTGCAGACCGTTCATGATGATGCGGTGGTAGTCCTCGATGATGGCGTCGCCGTTCTTCACGCCGAAGAGCACCACATGGCCGCCGCGCCGGGTCATCTTGATGGCGTTGTTGAGCGCCGAGTGAAAGCCCGCCATCTCCAGGGCCACGTCGACACCCACTCCATCGGTGAGCTCGCGCACGCGGGCGACCGTGTCGGGATCGGAGGCATGGGGCCGATCGGCCGGCGGCGCGCCGGGCTTGATGACCTCCACGCAGCCGAGCTTGCGGGCCATCTCGGCGTGCTTCTCGTCGACCTCCACCCCGATGATGCGGGTGGCGCCCATGCCCCGGGCGATCAGGATGGCGAAGAGGCCGATGGTGCCGCAGCCGACGATGGCCACGGTCTTGCCCTTGAGGTCGGTGGCCTGGCAGGCGTGCACCGCGTTGCCAAAGGGCTCCTGGACGGCGGCCACCTCGGGGCGGATCTTGGACAGATCGGTCTTCCACAGCGCCTTGGCCGGCAGCTTGACGTACTCGGCGAAGCAGCCGTCGGCGCTGATGCCGATGATCTTGTCTTTGGCGCAGACATGGGAATCGCCGGCTTTGCACTGGTAGCACTCGCCACAGATGATGTGGCTCTCGGTGCTGACCACGTCGCCCACCGCGTAGCCGAAGGCCGGGCCCACGCCCTCGCCCACCGCCACGATCTCGCCCAGCAGCTCATGGCCGATCACGCGCTTGTCGCGCGCCTCGTCGTCGAGGGAGCCCAGGATCATGTCGCCAAAGGCCTTGCGCCACCAGATGCCGCGGTCGGAGCCGCAAAAGCCCGCGTACTTGACGCGAATCAGCGCCCAGTCGCGATCCTGGCCCGCCGGGTCGTCGAGGACAGGGGCCGTGGCCCGCTCCTTGACGAAGCCGGTGGAGCCAGACCAGTCTTCACGCGACCGGTCGAAGGTGAGCGCCCACATGTCACTGGCCATGACGAAGCCTCCGCAGGGCCGCGCCTGTAACCCGGGGCCGCCGCCGCGCCCTCCACGAGCGCGCCCGGCGACGACGCCTACTGGCCTTCGCCGTAGAAGAAGTTGCCTTCCACGCCCACCGCGCCGAAGTGGTAACCCCAGTAGTTCGCCGAGTAGGGCGACTGGGCGCCCACCGCGACCTCGTAGCGGTCCTTGGTGGAGCTCTTGCGCTGCACGAAGCGCAGGCCAAAGACCAGCGTGTTGAAGCGGAAGGAGCCGATCTCTTCGGGGTCGCCGAGGTTCTTCATGGTGACGTTGGTCTCCATGAAGGCGCGCACGGTCTCGTTGGGGGCCACCGTGATGTTGGCCCCGCCGATCGCCACCGCCTCGGACATGGTGGTGCCGTCGTTGGCCTTGCGCATGATCAAGTCAGCGCCACCCTGGGCCTGGGCGTCGATGTAGAACTCCTCGTTGACCCGGAAGCGCTTGCCAAAGGCCAGCTGCGGCCGGAAGCCCGGGTAGAAGGGGTTCAGGTTGAAGTGCACATCGCCGATGGCGGTGAGCAGCATCTGCTGGCGGGCCGACTTGATGATGGCGTAGTGCGTGCCCATCTCGAGGTTGGGCCCGGTGTAGCGCCCCCGCACGCCGCCATGCACCGACCACTCGCGCTGGATCTGGTACTCCATGTCGGTGATGAGGGTGGCGTAGTCGGGGCGACCGAACTCAAAGCCCGCACGGATGCGGCTGCGCGGGTCGATGGCCTCCAGCGAGCTGGCCTGGGAGAACTTGATCTCGGCCCGGCCGGCGTCGGTGTTCTTCGCCACCGTGTCTTCGATGTGCTCGTCGTAGATCTGGCTGCCGAGCTCTTCGAGGCGCTGCTCGATGCGGCCCTTGAAGGTGGACTTGGGGTACTTCTTCAGGTACCGCTCCCAAGCCAGCGCCTCTTCGTCGGGGGTCAGGTCTTTCACTTTTTCGAGGTAGGACCGGTAGA
>JBEIQK010000203.1:0-9246 GCA_040376505.1 Alphaproteobacteria bacterium
ATCATCGACGACTCCGATGAGGAGGTACGCGCCGCCCGCGGCCTGCTGCCCAAACCCGCCGCCCGCCGCGCCGCCTTTCGCGACGCCCTCTGGGCCGAGCACCCCGGCCTGTCCGCCGAGACCCTCGACGCCGCCTACGAGATCGGCGAGGCGGCCTTCCGCCGCTGGTGGAAAGAAGAGCACCACACCCCGCCCGTGAGCGCCCGCCTCGACGTCGCCCTCAGCCACCTCGGCCTGCCCCGGCCCGCCGGCTTTGGCGACCTCGTGCGCCAGCTCCAGCAGATGGAGGTGGAGATCCCGCCGCGGGCCTGCGAAGGCGTCCGCGCGGTCCTGGAGACCCTGTCCCGCCGCCACCGCCTCGGCATCATCTCCGACGCCATCGTCACCCCGGGCTTTGGCATTCGCCAGATCCTCGCCCAGCACGGTCTGCTCGAGTTCTTCAGCGTCTTCATCTTCAGCGACGAGGCCGGCGCCAGCAAGCCCAGCCCCAAGGTCTTCGCCGCCGCCGCCGCCGGCTTTGGCCTGCCCGTCACCCAGATCGTTCACATCGGCGATCGCGAGGTCAACGACATCGCCGGCCCCCTCGCCGTCGGCGCCCGGGCCCTGCTCTACACCGGCGCCATCGACCGCCGCGGCCCCACGCCCACCCAGGCCACCGCCCACTTCTCCCACTACGCCGATCTGCCCGCGCTTGTCGCCACCCTCAGCGGAGAGACCCCATGAGCCTCGCCCCCCTCGCCGACCGCTTCGCCGCCGGCTTTCCCGAGCAGCGCCCCGCCCACCGCACGGTCGGGCGCGAGTCGGAGTACCCCATCGTGCTGCCCGACGGCCGCGCCGCCGAGGTCGCCGAGCTGTGGCCCCTCCTCGCCCGCGGCGGCGACATGACGATGTCCTACGAGCGCGGCGTGGTGCCCATCGGCCTCGACGGCGAGCGCTACAGCTTTTGCGCCGAGGTCGGCCGCGGCACCATTGAGCTGATCGTCGGCCCGGCGGAAGACCTCCACGGCATCGCCGAGGCCCACGCCGCGGGAATGGCCCGCCTGCTCCAGGCCTGCGACGAGAAGGGCTTTGTGGTGCTCGGCTACGGCATCCAGCCCCTCACGCCGGCCACGCCGGCCTTCATGACGCCCAAGCAGCGCTACGGCGTGCTGCTCGAGAGCATCGGCCAGCCCTGGCTCTGGTTCACCCTCACCGCCTCAGACCAGGTCCACGCCAAGGTCGGCCGCGACGAGATCGTCGCCCTCACCAACCTCGGCAACGCCATGGCGCCCGTCACCGTCGCCCTGTGCGCCAACTCCCCCATCTATGACGGCATCGATCAGGGCGTGGTCAGCAGCCGCGAGGCCCGCATGGGCGAGATCCACGCCGGCACCAGCCGCCACGGCATGCCCGCCGCCCCCGACGCCGATCTGCAGGGCATGATGGCCCGCCTCGCCAACCAGCGCCTGCTGATGCTGCGCGAGGGCGAGCACAACTTCATCCCGCCCGCCGGCACCCTGCTCGATCACCTCGACCGCATCGGCGGGACCAGCGCGCCCAACGCCTGGCGCGACTTCCTGCTGCACGAGCACTACATCTGGAACTCGGCCCGCCCCCGCAGCGCCCACGGCACCATCGAGATGCGCTCGGCCTGCCAGCAGCCCCTCCACGAGGGCATGGCCGCCGCCGCGCTGGGCTTCTCCCTCATCGAGGCCGGCGCCGCGATCCAGCGCTTCCTCGACGCCGAGATGGGCCCCGACGCCTGGGGCGCCCTGCACGCCTGGCACAAGCAGGTGGTGGTGCACGGTCTCGCCGCCCCCGAGCCCTTTTCCGGCCTGCTCGCCGGCGTGCTCGATCGCTGCGCCGCGGCGCTGGATGCCCGCGGGCGGGGCGAGGCGATCTTCCTGGAACCCCTCTTCCGGCGGCTTGAAAACAGAAAAAATCCGGCGCAGATTGTCCAGGCCGCCTTTCGCGACGGGGGAGTCCCGGCGCTGGTGCGGCTGGCAGGACACACCGCATGGACGGATCGGCCCACTATCTGACCTCCCCCGAAGAGAGGGCCCGACTGGCGGACCAGGACCACCTGCTCGGGCCCCTCTTCGCACCGCTGCTCGACCGCTTCTTCGCCCAACACGCCAATGTTCGGACCGCCCTCGACCTCGGCTGCGGCACCGGCGCCTGGTGGCCCGCTTGGCAAGGCCGCTTTCCAGGCCTCGCGATCCACGGCGTGGAGCAGGACGCCACCCACGCCGCGGAGGCCCGCGCCCGCGGCGGAATCGTGGAGGTCGGCGACGCGCGAGCCCTCGAGCTGCCCGTCAACCAGGACCTCGTCATGTGCCGGCTGCTGCTGCGGCACCTGCCCGATCCCAACGCCCTCCTCGCCCAGATGAAGCAGGCCGCCCGCCCCGGCGGCCTCGTGCTGATCGTCGACTCCGACGACGGCGCCATCCACTTCCACCCCGATCCCAAGCTGGAGCCACCCTTCACCGAGGTCAGCGCCGCGGTCGCCCAGAAGCTCGGCGGCGTCGACGTCTTCATGGGGCGCTCCCTCACCCAGCGCATCGAGAAGGCCGGCCTGGAGCTCCTGGACCTTGGCGTGGTCACCCTGCACAGTCGCCCCGACCTCAAGGCCAAGCACCTCGTGCCCCTCTTCGACCGCTGGTTTGACGCCGAGAACAACGGCCTCCCCCCCGCGGTCAACGAGGCCCTCCGCCAGCGCCTCCGCACCTGGGCCCAAGGCTCCGAGGCCTTCGTACAGGTCGACCTCTACGCCGCCCTGGCCCGCCGGCCCCCCTAAGGGTCAGGGACAGGAGAGCGACAGCCCGAAGTTGCCCTCTTCGCCGCTCTCGCTCTCCACCACCACCACATAGCGCCAGGACTCGTTGTTCCAGACGGTGATGGCGCCGCTGTTGCCGCCGCTGATGTCGCCATCGCACTCGCCGATCGACACCCCCGGGCGCGGACAGTCGCCTGCGTCTTCCCAGTGCATCACGAAGAGGTCGAGATCGACGCAGGGCGTGTCGAGGCGCACCGTCACATCGCCCGTGCCCGGATGAACAAAGGAGTACATCCGCTCGGCGCCGCCGTAGGTGCTGGTGCCCACCACCTCGCAGGCCCAGAAGCTGGAGTACTCGCCGCCATCAAGCAGGGTGGTGCCCCCCGCGATGGTGCTGGTCAGCTCACCCCCGCAGGACAGCTCGGCGGTGATGCAGCCATCGTCGTAGCTCTCGGGGCTGATCTCCTCTTCGCAGAGGGCGTCGCCGCCGCTGCCCGAGCCCCCGTCGCCGCTCCCCGCGCCGCCGCCGTTGGAGCCGCCGCCGCTGCCCGAGCCCCCGTCGCCGCTCCCCCCGTCGTCGTCGCCCGTCGCCGAGTCATCGCTGACGGCCTTGTCGTTGAGGATCAGCTCGCAGCCTGCCAGAAGCAGTCCAAGGAGCCCAGGAAAGAGGACCGTTCGGGCCAAAGGCGCTCCCGCTACTCGCAGAGGACAGACAGGTTGTAGTTCGTCTCGACATTGTCGGGAGAGTCGACCACCACGAGGTAGTGGTGGTCCTCTGCCCCATCCCAGACCGTCACCTCGCCCCCCGCCCGGGAGTCATCGACGTCGCAGGTGGGCACCATCACCGTGGTCTCGTAGGGGCAGATGCCCTCGGAGTCCCAGTAGTCCCAGCGCATCACGATGAGGTCCAGCTCTTCGCAGGGCGCATCGAGGATGAAGGTGACATCGCCCGTGCCGGGGTGCTTGAAGTCGTAGATGCGCTCGGGGCCGGTGTAGCGGGTGGACTCGCCGTAGTTGCAGAACCAGTTGGTGTAGGCCTCTTGATCGAGCACCTGCGAGCCGCGGGCGTTCGACGACAGCACATGGTCGCCGCAGCGCAGGGTGTCGGTCACACACTCGTCGATCGTCTCTGGCAGGGGGATGGTGGCGTCGCAGTCCACCGCGCTGCCCGTGTCGGCGTCGGCGTCGGCGTCTCCGTCGGCATCCCCATCGGCGTCGGCGTCGCTGTCGGCGTCGGCATCCGTGTCGGCGTCGGCCTCGCCGAGCCCCGTGTCGGTGTCGTCGCCGCCGTCGCCACCGTCATCCGTGGGGCTGGCGGTGTCGCCCTTCACGAGGCCGCCGCCCCCCTTGTCGAAGATCGAGCAGCCCACCAGTCCGGCGACCAGCGCCGGCAGACCCAGGCATCGCCACACCATGGTCAGCGCCTCCGTCCTTGAGGTTACCCCGGCCGCGGCCCTTCCGCTTGACCGTCTGCCGCACCGCGCCCGGCCTCTACCAGCCCGGCATAGCGCCCGCCCAGGGCCATCAGCTCGGCGTGGCTGCCCAACTCCATCACCCGACCGCGCTCCATCACCGCGATGCGGTCGGCCCGCTGGATGGTCGACAGCCGGTGCGCGATCACGAGGACCGTGCGCCCCACCAGGATTCGCGCGATGGCCTCTTGCACCAGCGCCTCGGTGGCCGAGTCAACCGAGGCCGTGGCCTCGTCGAGGATGACCACGTCGGGCGAATGGGCCAGGGTGCGGGCGAAGGTGAGCAGCTGCCCCTCCCCCACCGAGAGATCGGCCCCCCGCTCCTTCAAGACATGCTCCCAGCCGAGCCGCTCGACGAAGCGCGTCGCGTGGGTCATCGCCGCCGCCTCGGCGCAGCGCTCGGCGCTGATCTCCGGGTTGCCGAGCGAGATGTTGAAGCGCGCAGTGGCGCTGAAGACCACGATGTCCTGGCGCACCGCCGCCACCCGGCGGCGCAGGCTCTGCCGCGAGAGGGTGGAAAGCTCGACCCCATCGAGCAGGATGCTGCCGGTGTAGCCCTCGTAGGCCCGGTCGAGCAGGCGGGTGAGCGTGGTCTTGCCCGGGCCCGTGGCGCCGACGATGGCCACCACCTCGCCCGGCCGCAGCTCGAGGTCCACGCCTTGGAGCACCGGCTCGGCCTCGGCCCGGTAGCGAAAGTGAACGTCGCGCAGCACAAGGTGGCCCGGCCCGGTGGTCACCACCACCTCGCCGTCGGCCGGCGGCTTCACATCGAGCAGCCAGAAGATTTTGGAGAGCGAGGCCGCCGCCCGCTGCAGGATGGTGATCTTGCCCGAGAGCTCGCGCAGGGGCCGAAAGAGGCGGTCGATGTAGTCCATGAAGGCCACGAGGAGGCCCGCCGAGAGCGCGCCCCCGCCGAGGTCGAGGCCAATCGGCGCCAGCAGCGGGTCGGCGAGGCCGAGGCCGTACCACAGGATGACGCCCACAAAGACGCTCGACAGCCCGTCTACGATGGCGAACATCGCGGCATCGTAGATGTTCGAGGTCTTGGTGGCGTCGGCGAAGCGCCGGTTGTGCACGGCGAAGCGCTTCTCGGCCAGGGCCTCGGCGCCAAAGAGCTGGACGATCTGCACGCCATCGACCCGCTCGGCGAGGTTGGTGTTGACCGCGGCGATGGCCTCGCGGGTCTCCAAGAAGAGGCCCCGAAGCTGCCGGCGCAGCAGGTCGAGCACGAGGAGGAGCCCCGGCGCCAGAAAGAGCAGCAGCAGCGACAAGCGCCAGTCCAGCCAGAACATCACCGCCAGGGTGCCGGTGATCAGCAGCAGATCGAGCAGGATGGTCACCACGCCTGCGGTGAGCGTCTCGCCCAGCGCCTCCACATCGCTGGTGACCCGGGTGAGCAGCTTTCCCGCCGGCTGGTGGTCGAAGAAGGCCTGCCCGAGGCCCAGGGTGTGGGCGTAGAGCGACCGCCGCAAGCGCATGATCGTGCGCTGGCCGCCGTAGGAGAGCCCCAGCGTGTAGGTCGACTCCAGCAGATAGCCGCCCACCACCGCCCCCAGAAAGGCCAGGGCCACCCCGGCGAGGCCGTCGAGCACGCCGGGCACGATGTGGGCGTCGATGGCCTCTTTCAAGAGCTGCGGCTGCACCAGCGAGAGGGCCGCGATGGCCGGCGTGGCGATCAGCGCCCAGACGAAGAAGCGCAGGTCGGGGGCCGCGTAGGGCCAGATGCGGCGCAGCAGCGCGAGGTCGGGGCCCTCGACGCGCTCGTCCTTGTCGGCGCTCATCGGGCCACCTCCACATCGTCTTTGGGGGTCTGGGCCAGGGCGGCCTCCAAAAAGGGCCCCGGCCTCGCGAGGAGCTCGGCGGGGCGCCCCTGATCGACGAGCCGCCCCTGGTGCAGCACCAGCACGATGTCGGCGTGGCGGATGGCCGAGACCCGGTGGCTGACGATGACCTGGGTGGGCCGCCCGCCGTCGCTGTCGGCCAGGGCAGACAGCGTCTCCACGAGGCGGGCCTCGGTGTGGTGATCGACCGCCGAGAGCACGTCGTCGAGCAGCACCAGATCGGCCGGACGCGACAGGGCCCGGGCCAAGGCCACCCGCTGGCGCTGGCCGCCGGAGAGCATCACCCCGCGCTCGCCCACCACCGTGTCGAGGCCCCCGCTCAGGGCGGCGAGGTCGGGCCCCAGGGCCGCGATGTCGACGGCCCGCTGCACGCTGGCCTCGTCGATGGGATCGGTCAGCGCCACGTTCTCGCGGATGGTGTCGCTGAAGAGGAAGGGCCGTTGGGGCGCCATCGCGAGGCGCCCCCGCCAGGCATCGAGGTCGACGCTGCGCAGGTCGCGCCGCGAGCCGTCGCGCCCCAGCAGGGTCACCGCCCCCTCGGGCGGGTTGTAGAGGCGCGAGAGCAAGCGCAGCAGCGTGCTCTTGCCCGAGCCGGTCTGGCCAAAGACGCCGACCACCGACCCGGGAGGGATCTCCACGCTGATGCCCTCCAGCACGGGATGATCGGGGGCATCGGGGTAGGCAAAGCTCAGGTTGTGCAGCGAAAAGCCTGGCGCGCCGGCGGCGATCGGCTGGGGCTGCGGGCCCTCGGGGCGGTCGATCGGCGTGTCGAGCACCTCGAAGATGCGGGTCAGCGAGGCGATGCCGGTCTGCAGCACGCTCAACATCCAGCCGAGCGAGCGCAGGGGCGGCAGGAGCACGCCCAGCAGGGTGGTGAAGGCCGCCACCTCGCCCACCGACAGGTCGCCGCGAACGGCGAGCGGGCCGCCCACATAGAGCACCATGAAGACCGAGACGCTGCCGGCCAGGGCCAGGGCCGGGAAGGCCAGCGAGCCCACCATGCTGCTGCGCATCCGCGTTGCGAAGAGGGCCTCGGCGCTGTCATCGAAGCGCTGGAGAAAGGCCCGCTCGGCCACAAAGCCCTGGATGGTGGCCACGCCTTGAAAGCTGCTCAGCACATGCTCCGACAAGGCGCCCAACTGCTCGGCGCTCTGGCGGCTCAGGCGGTGGATCTCGCCGATGCCCCAGCGCACCACCACGAGGCCCACCAGCACCGGCGCCACCGCCGCCAGGGTCAGCAGCGGCGAGAGGCTCAGCATCTTCCAGCCCGTCAGGCCCACGGCCATCACCACGTTGAGCGCGGCCATCAGCCCATAGCCGACGAGGGCCCGCACATAGGTGATGTCGTTGGTGGCGCGGCTGATGAGGTCGCCGGTGGTGCGGGTGGCGTAGGCGGTCGGCTGCTGGCGCAGCAGGAAGCGAAAGAGGTCGGCCCGCAGGTCGCGCTCGACGTCGCGCCCGGGGTTGAAGATCAGCACCCGCGACAGGGTGCGCACGGCGATCACCCCCACGCCCATCCCCGCCACGGCGAGGATGTGGGGCCCCGCGGACCCGGCCCCCTGGTCGATGGCGGCGCCGATCTGAACGGGGATCTCGACGCTGAGCAGGTTGGTGAGGAAGAGGGCCGCCCCCCCTCCCAGGTAGGATGCGCTGTGTCGCAGGCCGTACACACGGAGCAGGCGCAGCAGAGGTTGGCCGTTCACATCACCGCCGAAACAGAAAACGTTGGTTGGCGTCGACCAGCAACCAGCCAGCCAGGACGTCGCGGCCAAGCCGCAGGGAGAGCAGGGCGCCGGGCTGGGTGTGCAGGGTCACCATCCGGTCGGCCCGCCCGAGGCGGAGCACGGTGCGCACCGCCTCTTCGGCGAGGCCGGGGCCGCAGAGCGTGGAGGCCTCGGCGCCCGTGTCGAGCAGCGCCACCACATCCAGGAGGCCCAGGACCGGCAGATCCACCCGCTCCTCGTGGCCGACGATGCGCAGGCCCCGCGGCACGAGATCGATGCCTTCGAGCAGCAGCCAGTCGGCCTCGCCGGGCGCTTCGCCCTCCACCGCCTCGGGCGGCTCCTCCCCGGCCCCCTCCTCGGTGAGCCCCACGACGGGCTCCTCATCGGCGGGCTCGCTCCAATCCTGAAGCTCATCGCGCGCCTCGCCCACCTCATCGGGCCAGGGGCTCTCGTCGGCCTCCTCGTCGATGGCGGCGTCAAGGGGCGTGGGCGAGGGCTCTTCGCCCTCTTCGGGCCAGGCTGCGTCGGGCTCGGCCACCTCGCCCAGATCATCCAGGTCATCGCGGGGCTGGGGGGGTCGTCTTGGCATCGCCCGGGGTTATCCCGCCCCCGGAGCCCCTGCGCCATGGACCTGCCTCCCTTCGAGCTGACGCGCGTGCAGGCCGATGTCTCCGCCCTCGTGGAGCAGATCGGCCCCCGCCCCGCCGGCAGCCCGGCCGCCCGACAGGCCGCCCGCTATGTCGAGGCCCGGTTGCGCGAGGCCGGCTGGGAGCCTCTCACCATCGGCCTCCCCGGCAACCTCGTGGCCTGCCGCGGCGCCGGCGACCGGCTCTTTCTGGCCCACACCGACTCGGTGGACGGCAGCCCCGGTGCCGTCGACAACGCCGCGGGCGTCGCCATCCTGCTGGAGCTGGCCCGCACGAGCCCAGCACCGGACCTCTGCCTCGGCTTTCCGGTGGCCGAGGAGATCGGCCTCATCGGCTCGTCGCACATGGCCGCCTTCGCCGGGGCCTTCCCCCGCGGCGAGCTGCCCCGCCTCGTCGTCTCCCTCGACCTCACCGGCCAGGGCCAGCTCTCGGCGATGGGCTTTGGGCCCTCCTGGTCGCCCGCGGCCCTGCGCTGGCTCAGCGAGGCCTGGGCGCCGGCCCGCCCCGACACCCCCTGGGCCTACCAGGTCTACAGCCGGCTGCTGCCCCAGGGCGAGCGCAGCGACCACGCCCCCTTCTCCGCCGCCGGGCGGCCGGCCCTGCTGCTCTTTGGCCGCGGCGAGGGCGGCGTCTTCTCGCGCTACCACCAGCCCAGCGACAACTCCGTAGAGCCGGTCGCCCTGGCCGAGACCCTGGCCACCCTCGCCGCCCTCGCCGCGGCCCCCCCCCCCCCCACCCCCCGCCCCCCCGCCGCACCCCGCCCCGTGGGCGTGGGCCCCCCCCGGGCCGGGGGGCCGCGCCACCCCC
>JBEIQK010000232.1:0-8522 GCA_040376505.1 Alphaproteobacteria bacterium
CCCTGCAGGCCCATCTGGCCCTTCACCGTGTAGTCGCGCCACCAGCCCGACCCCGACAGGCGCCAGATGCGCAGCCCCAGGGTGAAGTCGGCGCCTTTGGCCGAGAAGCTGCGCGGGTCGATGCCGATCTCATGCTCCAGCAGCCCCTCTTCGAAGGCGATGCGCCGCATCATCGCGGCCGCCGCCTGGTGGCCGATCGCCACCTCCCAGTCGGTGCGCATCGGGCCGCCGGCCTGCACCGGCGCGCCCCCCGGCACGTTGGTGAGGGCCTGGATCTCCAGCACCCCGCCGCTGCCATCGAGGCGCAGGGCGCGCAGCGGCAGCTCCTCGCCGCCGAAGGTGCCCAGCTCGAAGGGCTTCATGTCTTCGAGCGCGTCGTCGATCCAGCCCTTGAGCGCCACAGCCATGTCGAGGCCGGTGATCTGTCCATCGGAGAGGTTGAGCCGCGTGATGTCGAGCAGCTTGCCGCGCACCACCCAGGTCGAGCCCAGGCGCTCGGTCTCGAACTTGAGGCGGGCCCCCAGGTCGGCGCTGAAGGGCAATTCGCCGCTCAGCGGCCCGGCCGACCAGGAAGCGCCCCCCTTCAAGGAGGCCTCCACCCCCAGGCAGGACGCGCAGCCCTTGCCCACGTCGAGGGAGAGGCGCTTGACCGTGGCGTGGGGGCGCACGGTGACCTTGACGCCGAGCGGGTTCTTGATGTCGATCGCCTCTTCCCAGCCCAGCAGCCCCGACTGCAGCACCGCCGAGCTCAGCTCCACCAGCCCCTTGTTGGAGAGGCGCAGGCGCAGCTCGGGCGACCAGTCGCCCTGCACCGCCGGCGGCGTGGCCATCACCTGGGCTTTTTCGGCCTCGTAGAGCTCGCGGATGTTGCTGGCGCAGGCGAGGAGCAGGAGCAGGTGCAAGGGCGGCCTCCCAGGAGGGCGGGATAGGGAGCTTCGATGGCACGCCCCCTATCCCGCGCAGCGCTCCTGCTCCTCGCCCCCCTGCTGCTCGCCGCCGAGCTTGAGCCGGCCCCCGCCAAGGTGGGGCTGCGCATCGCCCCTTTGCCCGATTCCGTCGTGGTCACCGAGGTGATCCCCGGCATGGGAGCCGACCAGGCCGGGCTCCGCGTGGGCGATGTGCTGCTCACGGTCGACGGCGTGGCCGTGGGCGGCGACGAGGCCCTGGCCCGCCAGAAGCTGATGGGGCCCTCTCAAACCGCGGTCGCCGTCACCCTGCGCGGCCCCCTCGACGGCCCCGAGCGCGCCCGCAGCCTCACCCGCGGCCTGCCCGCCGCGCCGGTGAAGGCCCGGGCCCTGCCGCCGGTGGTGCGGGACTTCCGCAGCGCGGCGCTGGGATCGAACAAGCGCGTGGCCACCGCCGCCGCCGAGGCCCTGGTGGCCGCGAACTTTGGCGGCCTGGAGCCCGCCCAGGCCGTGGAGAACACCCTGCGCACGGCGCTCACCCGCAACCCGGCCGTCGCCCTGGCCGCCGCCGAGCCCCTGCGCAAGACCGCCCGCCGCGATCCGGCCCTGGCCGCGCTGATCGGCGAGGTGGACTACCGCCGCGGGGAGCTGGCCGCCGCCCACGAGACCTGGGCCCCCCTGCGCGAAGGGCGCCGGCCCGATGTCGAGGGCGCCGGCCTGCAGGTGGACCTGGGCGGCGACTTCGAGCTGCGCCGCCTCGCCGCCCTCACCGCCTGGAAGCAGGGCGACCGGAAGCAGGCCACCGCCCTGGCCCGCACCCTGGCCCCCTTTGGCCCGCTGGGCGAGCTACAGAGCACGGTGGGCCTCGCCCTGCCGGAGCCCGCCGCCCCCTGGCTGGCCCCCCTGCCGCCGGCCCCCGCGCTGCAGCTCACCCTCACCGATGGGCAGCCCTGGCGCCTCTCCGACCAGGCCGGCGAGGTGACCCTGCTCACCTTCTGGGCCACCTGGTGCGGGCCCTGCCAGAAGGAGCTGCCGGAGATCGCCGCCCTGCGCGCGGCCCTGCCCACCGATCAGCTCAACATCGTGGGCGTGAGCATCGACGACGCCTCCACCGCCGCCAAGATCGAGCCCACGGTGGCGCGGCTGGGGGTCAACTTTCCCGTCGCCCACGCGCCGCAGGCGGGCGCCGCCTTCGGGGTCTCCTCCATCCCGGCGATGCGGGTGATCGGCCGCGATGGCGCGGTGGTCTACGCCGCCAAGGGCTACTCGCCGGCCTCGGTGGCCCGGCTCACCGAGGCGGTGAAGGCCGCCCTGGCCGCTCCCCCGGGCGCTGGCAGCGCCTATGGCACACCCGGGGGCAGCGCCGCGGCCCGCCTGCTCCGCTTTGTGCCCCTGCCCGTGGCGAGCGGCCTGTATGCCGACGCCGATCGCGTGGTGGTCGGTGTCCCCGGGGCCAGCCCCCTCATCCTCGACGCCAAGGGTGCGGTGCAGAGCGAGCCCGACGTCAGCAGCGGCCAGGGCGCCCCCGGCGAGCGCCTCGCCTGGCTCGATGGGCCCGTGGCCATCGACCGAGACGACCCCTGGGTGCGCGCCTGGTCGGCCGAGGGCGAAGACCGCTGGCTGCGGACCCTGCCCGCCCGCCCGGTCGACCTCGTGGCCGCCGACGGCCTGCTCTGGCTGGCCCTGCCCGACTCGCTCCTGCTGCTCTCGGCCGAGGGCAGGCTGCTGCACGAGGCGCCGCTCGCCCTCACCGCCCTCGCCGCCGACCCCGCGGGCGGGGTCTGGGCCGCCACCGGCGAAGACCGCCGCCGCCTGCGCTTCGTCGGGGGCGCCGTCACGACCGAAGACATCCAGCCTGCCCCGGGCGCCCGCCAGGTGGGGCCCCAGGGCCAGATCGGCCGCGCCGGGGTGAGCCAGCTCATCCTCGGGCGCTTTGGCCCCGGCGGCGCCTTGCGCCTCATCGCCCTGCGCGAAGGCAAGCAGGTGGTGGGCCTCTCCGGCGAGGGCGCCCCCGCCTTCACCCTCAGCCTGTCCGAGCCCGCCCGCCTCGCCGCCCACGATGAAGACGGCGATGGCCAGGATGAGCTGCTGATCGTTACCCGCGGCCAGGGCCTCGCCACCCTCGCCCTCGCCCTGCCCTGAACCCTCGAGGCCCCCCATGACCACGCCGCCACCGGCCACCCCGAAGACCGCAGGCGCCGAGACCGCCAACCCGGCCGCCGCCCTCGCCGCCAAGAGCATCGCCCAACGGGCCGCCGGGGCCCGCGATCTGGCCCGCTTTGGCACCCCGGCCGACATCCCGCTGCTGCTGGAGAAGGCCGCCGCCGACACCTCTGCCGCGGTGCGCCTCGGCTGCGCGGGGGCCGCCGCCGACATCCTCAGCCGCTACCGCTTAGGGCCCGCCGCCGCCTCCCTGTCGGCCGAAGACCGCGCCGCCCTCTTCGAGCGGATGAAGGGCATCGATCCCGGCGTGAATTCCGGCCTCTTCTCGCTGCTCGCCACCGTCGGCCACCCCAGCGCCGCCGCCCGCATCCGCAGCGGCCTGCGCGATCCGCGGGGCGATGTGCGCGTGGGCGCCGCGGTCGGCCTCACCCGCCTCGTGTCGTCGGCGGCGGCCCTAGGCGACCTGGCCTTGGAGGCCGATGTGGTGGGCCTCTTCGACGACAAGCGCCTGCCTCCCGACGCCCGGGCCGAGCTGGCCCGGGTCTGCGCCGCCGCCGGCTACACCCGGGCCCTGCCGGCCATCGAGGCCCTGGAGCTCGGCGGCAACCTCGGCGAGATCGCGCACGCTGCCGCCGCCGCCCTGCGCCGCGCCGCCGATCCCGCCGCCAGCGTGGGGGCCTGGATCGCCGACGGCCGCGACGCCGGCGAGGTGAGCGAGGTGCCCGGCGCGACCGCGGCCCTGCTGCTGCGCCTGCCGGACGGCCGCTGCCTGTGGAGCGAGGCCGGCGGACCCTTGCTGCCCCGCGAAGAGCTCGGCCCCTGGCGCCTCCTCCACCTGCGGCGGGCCGGAGAGACCACGCCGGGCCCGGCCCTGCAAGCTTCTGGCCTCACCTTTCACCCCGCCGAGGAGACGGAGATCATCTCTGCCCTCGATCGCAGCCTGGACACAGAGCATCTGGAATGGGCGCAGCCGGGCGACAGACAGTGTCAGTGGGCGCACCAATGGCGGGCGATCGAGGCCCTCTTACCGGCGTCGGGCCCCGGTCTGCGCACCCGGGCCCTCCTCCATCGTCTGCGGGGAGACGTCGAGAGTGCCCTCGCTGACTTGATCGCCGCCACCGAGGCCAAACGGCCACCCCTCGACGCCTTCCTCTTCTTAGGCGATCACCACGCCCTGCACGGCGACACCCCCGCCGTCCGCGAGGCCTGGGAGCAGGTGGTGCGACGGGCCCGCAAGAAGCGCGACCCCGTGCTGATCGCAGCCCAGTCGCGCCTCGGTCAGGAGCCCGCGGCCGAGCCCGTTTAGCCCGCTCTGCGCAACGATCGGCAACAAAGGGAGGGACTTTCCAAGAGCACCGTACCGGCGTACAGTGCGTGCATGGCGACGCACACCCAGGGCTCCTACCGAGAGCTCCAGGAGCTTTTCAAGCGCTTTGCACAAGGACGGCAAGGCGGGCTGGTGCTGATCATCGGCCGGCCGGGCTCCGGCCGCCGCGCCCTGGCCGCGCAGATCGCCCGCGCCCTGCACCCCGACTGGCGCGAGCTGGAGGACGGCGACCACAGCAGCCGGGTCAACCGCCGCCTCGCCGCGCTGAGCCGCTGGACCGACCACGCCGCCTCCTCCCGCACCCTCCTTCGCGTCGCCGGGCCCATGCTGCGCGAAGGCGGCGCCATGGCCCAGCCCCTCGCCCGCTACCTCCTGCGCCTGGGCGGGCGGGGGCAGGTGAGCTGGCAGCACAACCGGCCCGTCTCGCTGCTGATGCTCCAGCACCCCGAGCGCCACCCCCAGGGCATGCGCACGCTGGCCAACTGGCTGCCGGCCCGCGGCGCCGAGCCAGCCCGCGACTGGGTGATCCTCTGCCTGGAGGCCGGCCAGGACGACCGCTCCCTCCTCGAAGGGGCCATCCCCGGCGCCCGCTACCCCGACGACAAGGCCGGCGAGATCCTGGTGCTGCGCACCACCCCCGACTGGAACATCGCCGCCCTCGAGCGCCAGATCAGCGCGCGCCTCGGCCCCGGGCTCGTCCAGCCCGAGGTCACCAACGCCGTCTACGCAGCCCTGGAGCCCTGGGCCGGCGGCAGCCCCAGCCTCGCCGGCCCCCTCCTCGATGAGTGGCGCCGGCGCGACATCATCACCCTGCGCATGAACACCTGGAGCCTCTCGCGGCGCGTCTCGCTCTGGCAGCGCATCTCGCCGCGGGCCCGCCTGCCCGGCGTGCTGGAGTGGGTGGCCAGCCTCGCGCCCACCCCCGAGGAGGGCCGCCTGCTCAGCCTCGCCGCCTGGGGCGGGCCGGTGGTGCCCTGGGAGGGCCTGCTCACCGCGATCGGCCACGATCCCGAGCGCGACGGCGATCGGGGGCTCTTCAACAAGGAGTCGCTCCACCGCCTGTGGCGCATCCAGGGCGAGGCCCTGATCTGGCGCGACGACGCCGCCCGCGAGCTGGTCTTTCGCGTGGCCCAGGAGGGCTCGGTGGTCGGCCGCGAGGCCCTGCGCGCCGCCGCCCTGCGCGCCCGCGGCTGGCTGCGCAAGCGCTCGCTGGCCGAGCAGGCCCGCTGGGCCCAGGCCGAGCGCATGTGGACCGAGGCCGGTCAGCTCGATCCCGTCTCGATCCCCGAGCTGCCGCGCGGCCACCGCACCGGCGAGCTGGAGGCCCTGCTCACCTGGGTGCGCTTCGGCCCGCCGGTGCCCGAGGGCGAGTTGGGCGGCCTCGTCGATCGCCTGGAGTCCACCCTGGCCATCCGCGGCCAGCACGAGCTGCGCGAGCTGCTCTGGCGGGCCGTGTTGGAGCGCTACGGCAACCCCCTGGCCCTGCACCGGGCCCGCGCCGCCCACCGCCTGGGCATGGTCGCCCAGCACCAGGGCCGCCTCGCCGAGGCCGAGGCCTGGTACCGCCAGTGCCAGGACATGGTCACCACCCCCGACCGCCCCCTCGCCGAGCGGGCCAGCACCCAGCACGGCCTCGCCGAGGTGCTCTTCAAGCGCCGCCGCTACAACGACGCCGAGGCCTGCTTCCGCCGCGCCCTGCTCGACGGCGATCGCGGCAGCCTCGCGGCCCTCGACCTCGCCCTGATCCGCCACGGCCTCGCCCGCGCCCTGCTCTACCAGGGCCGCTCCAACGACGCCGAGGTGCTGCTCTGGCGGATCCCCGACGAGCTGGCCGCCACCGGCGCCTCGCCCTCGGCGCTGGCCACCGCCCGCCACGACCTCGCCCGGGTCTGGTGGATGCAGGGGCGCACCGCCAAGGCCATCCACCTCCTCGAGGTGGCCTGGACCTACGCCCGCTCCGAGGGGGCCGGCCCCGACGAGGCGGCCCGCATGACCGCCGACCTCGGCCACTGGTACATGGAGACCGGCAACATCGCCGAGGCCGAGCGGGTGCTGCGCATCGCTGTGTCGATGGGCGGCCCCACCGACGACCCAGGCCGGGTGCCGATGCTGCTCGGCCGCGTCTACATCCGCCAGGGCCGCTTTGCCGAGGCCGAGACCATCCTGCGCGAGGCCATCCGCCTGCGCCACGCCACCGGCATGAAAGAGGCCGACGTGCTGCAGCCCCGGATGGACCTCGCCGTCGCCATCCGTCAGCAGGGCCGCGTGCGCGAGGCCGAGCTGCTCCTTCGCCGCTGGCTCTCCAACGCCGACGAGTGGGCCGGCCCCGCCGAGTCGAGCCGCCTGCACCACCAGCTCGCCCTGGCCGTGCTGCACCAAAACGACGTCGACGAGGCCGAGCGCCAGTTCCGCACCGCGCTTGACTATGGCGTGCAGGCCGAGCTCAGCTCTGGCAGCGTGGCCGCCATCCGCCAGGGGCTCGGCGCCTTGTTGCTGCGCCAGGGCAACACCTCTGAAGCCGCCTCCGAGATCCGTCGCGCGCTCAGCGAGATGCGCGCCTCGGCCCACGGCACCAACGAGGCCGCCCTCTTTCGCACCCTGTCGCCCCACGATCGCATCCGCTTCCAAGAGGCCGATCAGCTCCTGCGCACCGCCATGGAGGAGTTCGAGGCCGCCGGCGCCCACGCCTCCCACCGGGCCCTCACCCGCCAGCTCATGGCCCAACTCGCCAAAGAGCAGGGCCGCGACGCCGAGGCCCGCGAGCTGGCGCTCAAGGCCGAGGCCGACCTCGTCGGCTACCTGGAGCAGCTCCGCGCCGGCGACAACATGGACCCCCGCCTCAAGCCCGTCTACGCCGCCCTGCGCGACAACGCCCGCCTGCGCGGCGACGAGCAAGAGGTGGAGTTCTGGAAGAACGAGCTGTCGATGATGGCCCACATCGGCGGCCCCGTGCTGGTGAACATCAGCGCCACCACGAGCTGATCGGTCGGCGCATGCGGTAGGCTGCCTCCACGCCCGGAGGCCCGATGATCCGCCCCTTCCTCAGCCTGCTCCTCGCCCTTCCCGCCTGCTCCGGCGGCAAGGAAGACCCCGACGTGGGCGGCATCCAAGAGACCGCCGAGCCGGGCGAGCCAAACGACTCCGGCGCGGACGACACCGACACCCCGGGCGACGACACCGGCGAGCCCACCGATGTGGATGCCGATGGCGACGGCTTCCTCGCCGAGGCCGACTGCGACGACACTGACGCCAGCGTCTTCCCCGGCGCGGCGGAGGCCTGTGACGGTGTCGACAACAATTGTGACGGCGCGGTCGACGAGGGGGTCACCCAGACCGCCTACCCAGACGCCGACGGCGACGGCTTCGGCGATGAGGCGTCCTCCACCGAGGTCTGCGAGCCCGCCGCGGGCTTCGTGCTCGTCGGCGGCGACTGCGACGACACCGAGGCCACCACCGCCCCCGGCGCCACCGAGACCTGTGACGGTGTCGACAACAATTGTGACAGCACCATCGACGAGGGGCTCATCCTCGGCTTCTGGCTCGACGCCGACCTCGATGGCTACGGCGACGACGCCACCTATGTTGAGTCCTGCGAGGCCCCCGCCGGCTACACCGAGCGCGCCGGCGACTGCGACGACGCCGACCCCGCCTACAACCCCGGCGCCGTCGAGGCCGACTGCACCGATCCAAATGACTACAACTGCGACGGCTCGGTGGGCTACGCCGACGCCGACGCCGACGGTTGGGCCGCCTGCGCCGACTGCGACGACAGCGCCGCCGACATCCGCCCCGACGGCCTGGAGGTCTGCGGCGGCGCCGACGAGGACTGCGACGGCCTCACCGACGAGGCCGACCCCAGCCTCGACCCGGCCACCACCCTGCTCGTCTACACCGACGCCGACGCCGACGGCTATGGCGATGACGGCGCCCCCCTCGCCGTCTGCACCCTGCCGGCCGGGGCCTCGCTCAACGGCGGGGACTGCGATGACGCCGACGCCGCCACCTCGCCCGGCGCCACCGAGACCTGTGACGGCGTCGACAACAATTGTGACGCCCTCGCCGACGACGCCGACCCGGCCCTCGATCTCGGCTCGGCCACCACCTGGTACCGCGACGCCGACAACGAC
>JBEIQK010000751.1:0-3229 GCA_040376505.1 Alphaproteobacteria bacterium
CGGCCCCCTCCAACCACCACCTCGGCCTGGAGCTGGGGGTGGAGGTCAAGCCGCAGCTCTCGGTGCGCGCCGGCTTCGAGCTGGAAAAGCGGGCCTTCGCCAGCGAGATCGACGGCGCAGCCTTGGAGATCGAGGAGTCGCTGCAGGCGCTGATGCTGGGCGTGACCTACACGCTCCGCTAAGGCCACGGGCGGAGGTCCTGCGACATGGTGGTGGCGATCTACGGCGGCAGCTTCAACCCGCCCCATGTGGGCCACGCCCTGGTCGCGGCCTGGCTGCTCTGGACCCGTCAGGCCGACGCGGTCTGGCTGCTGCCGGTCTTTCGCCACGCCTTTGAGAAGCGGCACAACAAGGCCCTGGCCCCCTGGGCCGATCGCCTCGCCTGGTGCGAAGCCTTCGCCCAGGATGTCGATCCTCGCGTGCGCGTCGAGGCCATCGAGGCCGAGCTGCCCACGCCTTCCTTCACCGTCGACACCCTGCGGGCCCTGTCGGCCCGCCACCCCGAGCACGCCTTTCGCCTCGTCGTCGGCGCCGACATCCTCGGGCAGGTCGACGCCTGGCGGGAGTGGTCGACCCTCGCCGCCACCTGGCCGCCGCTGGTGGTCGGGCGGGCTGGGCACCCCTGTCCCGGCGCCCTGATCGAGTTTCCCGAGGTCTCCAGCACCGATGTGCGGGCCCGCCTGCGCGCCGGCGCGCCGATCGACGTCCTGGTGACCGCCCGGGTGGCGGCGGCGCTGCGGCAGGTCGACCCGCGCGCCCTCTGGGGGGAGGCGCCATGAATCCGCCCCTCGTCCTCTTTGACATCGACGGCACGCTGCTGCGCACCCATGGCGCTGGCCGCGCCGCGATGACCGAGGCCGGCCGGCACCTCTTCGGTGTGGCCGATCTCTTCGGCGCCTTTGACTTTGCGGGGGCGGTGGACTCGGTGATCGTGCGGGCCGCCCTGCGCGCCCAGGGCCTCGACCCCACGCCCCGGCGGCTGGGCCTCTTTCAGGCCACCTACCTGCGGGCCCTGCGCCGGCGCCTCGCCCAAGTGGGCGGCGTCCGCTGCCCGGGGGTGGATGAGGCGCTGCACACCCTCGGATCGCGCGCGCCCATCGGCCTCCTCACCGGAAACTGGCGCGACGGGGCCGAGGCCAAGCTGGAGACCGTTGGCCTCGGCGGGCATTTTTCGCCCGGCTTCGGTGGATACGGGGGGGACGCCGCCGATCGCAGCGGCCTGCTGCCCGTGGCCCTGCGGCGGGCGGCCCGGCGCGGCCTGCGCGTCGATCGGGTGGTGGTCATCGGCGACACCGAGGCCGACGTGCGCTGCGCCCGCCAGGGCCACGGCACCCTCGGCCCGGGGGCGCCGACCCTCATCACCATCGGCGTGCGCACCGGCTTCGCCAGCCCCGGCAGCCTGGAGCAGAGCCAGCCCGATCACCTCGTGGATCGGCTCAGCGCCTCGCTCATCGAGGGGCTGCTCGCCTGACGATCAGGGCAGCTCTTCAAAGCGGAAGAGGGCCAACGACTCGGACGGGCTGTTGTCCTTGTCGACGCCGCCCACGGTCAAGACCCCAAAGCTCGGATCGACCGCAAAGGCGGGAAAGCTGACCGCCTGGGGCAGATCGCCCTCGTCCTCGGTGGGGTCGCAGCTCTCGGGGGCGGCGGCGCAGGCGGGATCGACGAAGGTGGAGGTCTGGGCGCCCGGGTTGTACAGCTCGGCCCAGGCGATGGACTGCTCGCCGCCGAAGAAGCAGTCGTCGGGGTTGCTGCTGCCGCCCCAGATGAGCACCCGGCCATCGGGCAGCTCGGCCATCTGGTGGCCGCTGCGGGCGATGAGCAGCGCGCCGGCGGTCTCCCAGGCGCCATCCTTGTAGCGGTAGACGGCGTTGCTGGCCGGCATATCGCCGGTGAGCGGCACATAGGAGGCCTCGCCGTCCTGCACCCCCGGCAGCCCCCCGCTCAGCAGCAGGCTGCCGTCGGACAGGGTGAGCATCGCCGCGTGGGCCGCCGGCGAGGGCAGGTCCTCCATCGCGTTGACGGTGAGATCGGCCGGATCGAGCAGGTTGCACTGCCCCGAGACCTTCATGTCGGCGAGGTAGCCATCGCCGCCGGCCCGGCCGCCCTCCATGCCCCCGCAGACCACGAGGCGCTCGTCGGGGAGCACGGCCGCGGCGGCGCCAAAGCCCAGGAAGTCGGTAAAGGAGCCCGAGAAGCGCTCCACCGCCGACGAGGCGGGGTCGAAGAGCTCGACAGCCTGCACCGGATCGACGGGGTTGCTGGTTTGCAGCCCGCCCACAAAGTAGACCCGCCCCGAGGGCGTGAGCAGGGCCCGGTGAAAGAAGCGCTCGTTGGTGAGCGACTGGCTGCCGCCGCTGCCATTGGGCAGGGGGATCGAGCTGCCATCGGCCGGGTTCCACAGGGCCAGCTCGGTGGTGGCGGCGTTGTCGACGCCGCCGAAGTTGGGCACGCCGCCCGCGATCAAGAACCAGCCGGCGTAGGCGCCGGCCGCCGAGGGCAGCAAGGTGACAGTGTGACCGGCGCGGCCGTCCTCCGACTCGCTGAAGGGGGGCATCTGGCCCACCTGGGCGAGGGTGGGAGTGGCGGTGGAGCTGGTGAAGTTGAGGCGCCAGACGGTGTCGACGCCGCCGGCGCTGGTGCCCGGCTGCTTGGTGGAGCCGCCAAAGACATAGAAGGTGCCATCCCCCATCGAGCCAACGGCGCTGCCATGCAGGTTCTCGGAGAGCTGCGGCGGCCAGGCGAAGCGGTTTGGCGCCGCCATCAAGACCGAGAGCTGGATGAGGCCGGTGGTGGCGGTGATCGGCCCGACCTTGCCCACCGCCACGGTGGCGCCGCTGGCGTCGGTGGCGACCAGGGAGAGCCAGGCGCTCGTCAGCGCGGGGAGTTGGGTGGCCGGCGTGGTCTCGATCTCGTTCAGGAGATCCCAGGTCATCGCCTCGATGCGCGTGCCGTCGCCGTTGTTGACGACGAGGCTGACCGTGGTGACCTCGTCGAGCAGGTCGAACTCGTTGGTGGGCAGCACCATCTCGATCTGCAAGGTGTAGTCGATGCCGTCGAGCTCTGACAGCTCCACGCCGTTGGACGCGCGCTTGGGCGTCTCCTCGGCGCAGGCCAGGGCGAGGAGGGGGAGCAAGGCGGGGAGGAGGATCGAACGGAGCGCGCGCATAACGCCAGTATGGGCCGGCCAGACCGCCGCTGTCAACGCGGCGCGGCGGCGCGGCGGCGC
>JBEIQK010000752.1:0-3214 GCA_040376505.1 Alphaproteobacteria bacterium
CAGCACGATGGCGGCGTCTTTTCCGCCCAGCTCCAGGCGGGCCGGGATCCTGCGCGCCCCGGCGCGGGCGGCGATGGGGCTGGCGGCCCGCAAGGCGGCGATCGCCCGGGTGCGCGACGACTTTCAAGCCCAGGCCGACACCGTCGCCCGCCTGCTCGCCGAAGAGTGCGGCCGCCCGGCTGGCGAGGCCTGGACCGCCGAGATCGTGGCCAACAGCGGGCTCTTCGCCTGGTGGCTCTCCAACATCGACCGCCTGCTGCTCCCCGACGCCCTCTCCCTCTCGCCCCTAGACTACCCCAAGAAGAGCGGCCTCGTGCGCCTCGAAGCCAAGGGCCTGATCGGGCTGGTCACCCCCTGGAACCTGCCGGTGGCCATCCCCCTGCGCACCCTGGTCCCGGCTTTGCTGGCCGGCAACGCCGTGCTGTGGAAGCCGTCGGAGCACACGGCCCGCCTCGGGGCCTTCCTGGCCGGGCTCTTCCACAAGCACCTGCCGGCCGGCGTCTTGCAGCTCGTGCAGGGCGGGGCCGCCCAGGGCGCTGCGGTGGTGGAGTCTGCGCTGGACGCCATCTTCTTCACGGGCTCGGTGGCCACCGGCCGCCGCATCGCCGCCAGCGCCGGGGCGCGCATGATCCCGGCCAGCCTGGAGCTGGGCGGAAAAGACGCCGCCATCGTGCTGGCCGACGCCGACCTGCCGCGAGCGGTGAACGGCATCGTCTGGGCGGCCTTTGGCTTTGGCGGCCAGAACTGCGCCGCCGTCGAGCGCTGCTATGTCCACGCCAGCCTCTACGATCGCTTTGTCGAGGCCGCCGTGGCGGCCACCAAGGCCCTGCGGCTCGGCAAAGACATCGGCCCCCTCGTCACGCCGGCCCAGGTGGCCATCGTGCGCCGCCACATCGAGGCCGCGGTCGCTGGCGGCGCCACCCTGCGCACCGGCGGCGGGGGAGAGGGCCAGTTCGTCGAGCCCACCGTGCTCACCGAGGTCACCGACGACATGGCGGTGATGGTGGAGGAGACCTTCGGCCCGGTGCTGCCGATCCTGCCCTTCACCGAGCTCGACGCGGTGATCGTGCGCGCCAACAGCGGCGACTACGGGCTCACCACCTCGGTCTGGACCCGCGATCTCGAAGCCGGCGAGGCCCTGGCCGGCCGCTTCGACTGCGGCGTGTTTACCGTCAACAACCACAGCTTCACCGGCGCCCTCCCTGACGCCGCCTGGACCGGGCGCCGGGCCACAGGCCCGGGCGTCACCAACTCCCGCTTCGCCCTGTACGAGATGACCCGCCCCCGCACTGTGCTCGTCGACGCGCTCACCGCGCCACACGAGATGTGGTGGTACCCGTACAATGACGCCCTCGTGAGCGCGACCCGCGGTCTCACCGAGCTCACCCGCCGCGGCGGGGACAAGCTTGGCGGTCTGCGGGGCGCCTTGCGCGGCCTTTTGAATCGCTGGAAGGACCCCACGTGACCGATCCAAAACCCAGAAGCCCTCGCTACCTTGGCCTTGACCTCGCCTGGGCCCCCCGCAACACCTCCGGCGGGGCGGTGCTCGAGCTCACCCCGAGCGGATCGGTCCGGGTGTTGTCGGCGGTCTCCCTGCGCGCCCATGAGGACATCCTCACCTGGGTGGCCCGCAACCGCGGCCGAAACGGCGCCGTGATCGCCGTCAACGCGCCGGTGATCGTCGAGAACACCGGCGGCCGCAGGCCCTGCGACGAGCTGCTCGAACAGCACTTCCGCGCCAACCACCTCGATGAGTACTCGGTCAACACCATCAACGCGAGCCACCCCCGCACCATCGCCAAGGCCCTGATGCGGATGGGCTTTGATCCCGATCCCGTCTCGCTCTCCGACCGGCTGGTGGAGACCTGCAACCAGGCCGCCCAGATCATGCTCTTCGACCTCGACCGGCCGATCCGCCTCAAGGCCGGGCCGATCGGCTCGCGCAAAGACGCGGTGGACCGGATGCGCGAGCTGATTCACAGCCGCCTGGGCGAGGCCGCCCCGGCCCAGGAGCCCAGCCCGGCCTGGAACGAGCTGCTGCACTCCGACCTGCCGGCCTCCAACGGCTCGCGGGTGGGGGAGCTCGAAGAGCGGCTGCAGGCCGTGCTCAGCGCCTATGTCGCCGCCTACCTCGACCTGCGCGGGCCTGAGAGCTGCGCCTACCTCGGCGATCTGCGCGACGGCTACATCCTGCTGCCCACCTCGCGCTTCTCCTCCTGATCAGCGGGCGTAGCGGCGCAGGCCGTCGATCGGCGGCCCCTCGATGAGGCCGGCCGCGGTCAGGGCCGCCGCGAGGCCCGGCTCGGGTGCCTCGATCAGCAGGGCTTGATCGACCCGCTGCAGCGCGCGCTCCAGCTCCGCGCCCTCGCCCAGGTTGCCGCGCACATAGAGCGAGGGGCGCAGCGAGAGGGCCGGCGCCAGCGGCGGATCGCAGAGCACGCCCGCCTCGGCAGGGACGGCGGCCAGGGCCTCGGCATAGGCCGGAGGCTCTCCCCATGCCGAGATCGTCTGCAGGCCGGCCCAGGGCGCCAGCAGCAGCGCGAGGCCCAGGAGCGCGCCGCCTGCCCGCGCCCCCAGGCCCGGGGCCCCCACCGCCAGTCCCGCCAGCAACAGCGGGTGGACCACGGCGAGGTAGTGCAGGCCGTCCTGCTCGGGGGCGGCCGGCTCCATCCGCGTGAAGATCGAGAGCAGGCCGAAGCCCAGGGCCGCGGGGAGCAGCAGCCGCGGCGCCCGGAGGGCGGGGGCGGCGCACAGCAGGGCCGCCGCGCCAAACCATGCCTGCTCGGGGTAGACGAAGATCGCGCCCCCGTCGGCAATCTCCGCGAGGCGCTCGCCAAAAGGCAAGGCGCCGCCCAACTGAAAGAGGTGGCCCCAAACCGCGAGGGGCAGGGCCAGGGCGGCGAGGCTGGCCGCGCCCATCGTGAGGGCCATCCGCGCGCCCTGGGCCACGGCGAAAGGCAGGAGGGCCAGGAGCACGAGCCCCGCCTCTTCGCGGCAGCTCGCCGCAGCGAGCCCAGCGAGGAGCACGACCCCTGGCCGCTTCTCGACGAGGCCCACCACCGCCCACAGCACAGCGGCGGGCAGAAAGCAGAGCGGCCGCAGGTCGGCCCCGGCCAGGGCCACCGTCCAGGGGTGCAGCAGGCCGAGGGGCAGCAGCCAGGCCGGCGCCGGCTGACCCCCGGCGGCGGCGATGCGCGGCAGGGCGGCGCCAGCG